>NZ_VKHT01000341.1 GCF_014141535.1 Streptomyces alkaliphilus
CCCCGACCCGGCGCGGGGCCCCCCGACACCGACACCGCCCGCGCCGCCGAACTGGAAGGCGCGCTGCGCGCGGCGGTCCGCGGCGAGATCGGCTTCACCGCCGGGGACCGGGCCCTGATGACCATGGACGCCTCCAACCACCGCCGGGTCCCCCTCGGGGTCGTCGCCCCCCGGGACGCCGACGACCTCGCCGCCGCCCTCGCGATCTGCCACGAGCACGGGGTGCCGGTCGTGCCGCGCGGCGGCGGCACATCCATCGCCGGACAGGCCACCGGCGTCGGCGTCGTCCTGGACTTCACCCGCCACATGAACCGGGTGCTCGCGATCGACCCGCAGAGCCGCACCGCCGAAGTGGAGCCGGGCGTCATCCGCGACGAGCTGTGCTCGATCGCCGCCCCGCACGGACTGGTCTTCGGCCCCGACCCCTCCACCCACAGCCGGTGCACCATCGGCGGCATGATCGGCAACAACGCCTGCGGCTCCCACTCCGTGGCCGTGGGCACCACGGCCGACAACGTCCTCGCCCTGGACCTGCTGACCCGCGACGGCCGGGCCCTGCGCGCCGATCCGGGCGGCTCCGGCCTCCCCGACGGACTGCGGGACGCCGGTCACGCGCTGGTGGACGCGCACGCCGCGCTCCTGCGCACGGGCATGCCAAAGCTGCCGCGCCGCATCTCCGGCTACGCGCTGGACCGACTGCTGCCCGAACACGGCCGGGACTGGGCCCGCGCCCTCACCGGTTCCGAGGGCACCCTCGCCGTGCTCACCCGCGCCACCGTCCGCCTCCTGCCGGTGCCCGCCGCCCGCGCCCTGGCCGTCATCGGTTACCCCGACGAGAGCTCCGCGGCCGAGGCCGCCCCCGGTCTGCTGCCGTTGCGTCCGCTCACCCTGGAGGGCATGTCGCAGGACCTGATCGGCGGCCCCGACCCCGGGCGTCGGGCCGCGGCCGGGGCCCTCCTGCCGCGCGGCGGCGCCTGGCTGTTCGCCGAGACCGGCGGCGACACCCCCGCCGAGGCCCGGGCGCGGGCCGCCGCGCTGTGCCGGGCCGCCGCCGACGGGGCCGTCGCCGGCACGGTGGTGGAGGACCCCACCGCGCAGCGATCCCTGTGGCGGATGCGGGAGGAGGCCTCCGGCACCGCCACCCGCGCGGCCGACGGCGGCGAGGCGTGGCCCGGCTGGGAGGACTGCGCCGTCCCACCCGCCCGGCTCGGCGCCTACCTGCGGGACTTCCGCGCCCTGCTGCGCGAACACGGCCTGCGGGGAGTTCCCTACGGCCACTTCGGTGACGGCTGCGTCCACGTGCGCATCGACTTCGACCTGCTCACCGCCCCCGGCGTCGCCCGCTACCGCGCCTTCTCCGGCGACCTGGCCCGGCTGGTCGTCTCGCACGGCGGCTCGCTCTCCGGCGAACACGGCGACGGCCTGGCCCGCGCCGAGCTGCTGCCCCTGATGTACGGGGACGCGGTGGTGGACCTCTTCCACCGCTTCAAGGACCTCTGGGACCCGGGCAACGGCCTGAACCCCGGCGTCCTGGCCCGCCCCGACCGCCTCGACGACAACCTGCGCTTCACCCCGCTGCCGCGCGAACCGGTCCCCGTCGCCTTCGGCTACCCCGGTGACTCCGGGGACTTCTCGGCGGCCGTGCGTCGCTGCGTGGGGGTCGCCAAGTGCCGGGTGAACGACCCGGGCACCGGGGTGATGTGCCCGTCCTGGCGCGTCACCCGGGAGGAACGGCACTCCACCCGGGGTCGGGCCCGTCTGCTGCACGAGATGCTCGCCGGGGAGGTGGTCACCGACGGTTGGCGCTCCACCGAGGTGCGCGACGCCCTCGACCTGTGCCTGTCCTGCAAGGGCTGCCGCAGCGACTGCCCGGTCGGGGTGGACATGGCGACCTACAAGGCGGAGTTCCTGCACCACCACTGGGCGGGCCGGATCCGGCCCGCCGCGCACTACTCGATGGGCTCGCTGCCCCGCTGGCTGCGCCTGGCGGCGGCGCTGCGCGCGGCCCCGCCGGCCAACGCCGCGGCCCGGGTGCCGCCGTTGGCCGCCCTCGCCAAGCGGCTGGGCGGCATCGACCCGGGCCGGGACATCCCCCCGCTGCCCCGGGCGCCGCTGCACCGCCGGCCGTCGGTGCGGGCGGTGCGCCGCCCCGTGGCGGGGATCGCCGCGGAGGCCGCCGCCGCCCGCGGGGACGGTTCCGGGCCGCGGGCCGTGCTGTTCCCCGACACCTTCACCGCCTTCCTCTCCCCGGAGGCCGGGGAGGCGGCGCTGCGGGTGCTGGGGGCCGCCGGGGTGAGGACCTCGGTACCGCGCGAACCGGTCTGCTGCGGCCTGACGTGGATCAGCACCGGCCGGCTGGACACCGCCCGCCGGGTCCAGCGCCGCACCCTGGAGCGGCTCTCCCCGCTGGTGGAGGCGGGCCTGACGATCACCGTCGCGGAGCCCCCCTGCGCCGCCGCGCTCCGCTCCGACCTCCCCGAGCTGCTGCACGACGACCCGCGCGCCGAGACCCTGGCCGCCTCCGTGCGGACCTTCGCCGAGACCCTGGAGGAGCTGGCGCCGGAGTGGGATCCACCGCGGGTGGACCGGCCGCTGGTCGGCCAGACCCACTGCCACCAGCACGCCGTGCTCGGCGACACCGCCGATCGGCGGCTGCGCGAACGCGCCGGTCTGACCGGGGAGCCGTTGACCGGCTGCTGCGGCCTGGCGGGGAACTTCGGCTTCGAGCGCGGCCACCTGGAGGTGTCCGCCGCCTGCGCCGAGGAGCGGCTGCTGCCCGCGGTGCGGGCGGCCGACCCCGGCGCGGTGCTGGTCGCCGACGGCTACTCCTGCCGGTTGCAGATCGCCCAGCTCGGGCCCCGGGACGGTCGGCCGGCGCGGCACCTCGCCGAGGTCCTCGCCGACGCCCTGCCGGCCGACGGCGAGGACCCCGGACGGAAGGGGTAGCCGGGCTCCCGCCCGGCCCGCCCGGGTTCGGGCGGGCCGGGCGGGCCGGGGTTCAGGCGGTGTCGGACCGGTCCGGCCCGGCGGGATCCGGGGCGGGGAGGTCCAGGGCGGCGAGAACCGCCTCCACCACCCGCTCCGGGCACTCCCGCCCCACCGGGACCGTGACCGCGTCCTCCTCCGGACCCGGCGGCTCCAGGGTCTCCATCTGCGAGTCGAGCAGCGCGGCCGTCATGAAGTGCTCGCCGCGCGAATCGAGGCGCTCCGCCAACAACCCCCGGTCGACCTCGAGGTGCACGAAGCGCACCCGGCACCCCCGGGCCCCCCGCAGCACCTCGCGGTAGGAGCGCTTCAACGCCGAACACGCCATCACCGAGGAGTCACCGTCGGCCGCCCGCTCGGAGATCCACTCCCGCAGGGCGCGCAGCCAGGGCTCCCGGTCGGAGTCGTCCAGCGGCTCGCCGGCCGACATCTTCGCCACGTTGGCCGCCGAGTGGAAGGAATCCCCCTCGGCCATCGGCCGGCCCAGCCGGTCGGCCAACATCCGCGCGACCGTCGTCTTGCCGCAGCCGGACACGCCCATCACCACCACGGCCGTCACCGGGGGCCCGGCCCCCGCGTCCGGACTCCCGTCGGAGCCCGCACCCGGGGTGGACGCCCGTCCGCTCGCCGTTCCCATTCTCAACCCCTGTCCCGTTCCGTCCCGACCCGGAATTCCCGAACCACCGGACCGCGCGTGTCGATGGCGATCCCCCGGGTCCCGACGGCCGCGTGCCCCGTGTCGGCGCGGAGCACGCGTGAGGGCCGTCGGTTCGTCCCCCCGGGGGACGGTGAGGTTCAGGCCGCCGGGTGTCCCGGCACCTCGCGCGGCGACCGGGGCCCCGGCCCGATGTACCGGGCGGAGGGTCGCACCAGCCGCCCGGTCCGCTTCTGCTCCAGGATGTGCGCCGACCAGCCCGCGGTCCGGGCACAGGTGAACATCGAGGTGAACAGCTCGGCCGGCACCTCGGCGAAGTCCAGCACGATCGCCGCCCAGAACTCCACGTTGGTGGCGAGCACCCGGTCCGGACGCCGGTTCCGCAGCTCCGTCAGCGCCGCCCGCTCCAGGGCCTCGGCCACCTCGTAGCGGGGCGCGCCCAGTTCCCGGGCGGTGCGCCGCAGCACCCGGGCCCGCGGGTCCTCGGCCCGGTAGACCCGGTGGCCGAAGCCCATCAGCCGCTCGCCCTTGTCGAGCTGTCCGCGGACGTACGCCTCCGCGTCACCGGTGCGCTCGATCTCCTCGATCATGCCGAGCACCCGGGAGGGCGCCCCGCCGTGCAGGGGACCGGACATCGCGCCCACCGCCCCGGAGAGGGCGGCGGCCACGTCGGCGCCGGTGGAGGCGATGACCCGGGCGGTGAAGGTGGAGGCGTTCATGCCGTGCTCGGCGGCCGAGGTCCAGTAGGCGTCCACGGCGGCGACGTGCCGGGGGTCGGGTTCGCCGCGCCAGCGGCGCATGAAGCGCTCCACCACGCTGTCGGACTTGTCGATCTCGCGCTGCGGCACCATCGGCAGGCCGGTGCCGCGGGCGGACTGCGCGACGTAGCTGAGCGCCATCACGGCGGCGCGCGCCAGGTCCTCGCGGGCCTGCCGCTCGTCGATGTCCAGCAGCGGGCGCAGGCCCCAGGCGGGCGCGAGCATCGCCAGTGCCGCCTGCACGTCCACCCGGACGTCACCCGAGTGGATGGGGATGGGGAAGGGCTCGGCGGGCGGCAGGCCGGGCTCGAAGGCACCGTCCACCAGCAGGCCCCACACCTGTCCGAAGGAGACCTCGCCGACGAGATCCTCGATGTCCACCCCCCGGTACCGCAGGGCGCCACCCTCCTTGTCGGGTTCGGCGATCTCCGTCTCGAAGGCGACCACACCCTCCAGGCCGGGGACGAAGGCGGACGCCGCGGCTCCCGGATCGGGGGCGGGGGAGGCCGGAGAGG
>NZ_VKHT01000342.1 GCF_014141535.1 Streptomyces alkaliphilus
CGCCGTCCACGCCGCCGCGCGCCGCCTCGCGGTTGACCACCTCGGAGACGTAGGGCACCGAGGTGCGCAGGACGCGGATCGTGCCGCGCGCCACGTTCCCGGCGCGGCCGCCGCCGGTGCGGTAGCGGCGGGCCCGGATCACCGCGCCCTTGGGGGGGACCATGCCGTACTGCCGCAGTGTGCCGTCCGGTTCGCGGACCGCCGGGCCGAAGGCGATGGTGCCGGTGGTCGCGTCGAGGGTGACGTGCCGGTCGTGGGGACGGGAGGAGGCGAAGTCGGGGACGACCTCCCAGTCCGTCCAGCCGCCCTCCTCGGCCGTCTGGAGCAGGACGGGCGGGTCGTCGGCGACCACCGGCCGGCGGGCCAGGGTCAGCCGCTGGCCGGGCAGGCCGGTGGCCTCGCCGAGCGCCTCGTCGTGCACGGTCTCGGCGTGCACGGCCGGGGTGGTGCCGCCGATGGTGTAGGCCTCGGCGGAGCGCAGGGTCGGGGAGGCGGCGTAGAACGGCTGGTCGGGGGCGGGTTCGGTGACCCGGCAGCGCAGCCAGCCGGCGAGCCGGCCGCCGGTGCGCGAGCGGGCGTGTCCGCCGGGCACGTGGAGGATCAGGTGTCCCGGCCGGTTCAGTCCGCCGGTGCCGTCCTCCTCGACCCCGCACTCCGCCCAGCCGTCCTCGGTCCACGCCTCCCACACCAGGGGCGGCTGCCGGGGGTCGACCCCGACACCGTCCACCCGGCTGTCCAGTTCGAGTACCACCGTGCAGTGCGGCACGGCCGCGCTCAGGCCGAACAGGAGGCAGTCTCCGGGGGCCGGCGTCTGCGCGAAGCACCTCGAATCGACGCCCTCGGCGAGGTCGGCGGTGCGGTCGGTGACGGCCTCGCCGTGGTGGTGCACGGCCAGGTGGCGCAGCTCGCAGGGGACGATGGTGAGGGGCCGCTCGGTGGCGAAGACGACCGCGTCGCCCTTCTCGGGGCGGGAGGTGGCCAGTTCGGTGCCCGGCGGCACCCGGACAGGTTCCTCCTGCGGCGCGCTGAGCCGGAAGGTGACCTCCGCGCGGGCCGCCGACGGCGGGAAGAGCGTGATGCCGGCCAGGTCGAGGAAGGCCAACTGGTTCTTCTCCGGGACCCGGTTGAGCCGGTAGACGATCTGGTCGGCGATGTGGGCGACGGTCTCGACCAGCGTGATCCCGGGGTCGGAGACGTTGTGGTCGGTCCACTCGGGGGCGCGCCGCTGGATGAAGCGCTTGGCGTCGTCCACGAACTGCTGGAAGCGGCGGTCGTCGAGGTTCGGGGAGGGCAGGGCCATCAGTGTTCGCTTTCGAAAGCGGGACCCGGGGTGTCCGGCTCGTCGTGGGACGGGATGACGTAGAAGGGGAAGACCAGGCTGCGCGGGTTGTTGGTGCCCCGGATCGCGTACCGGACGTCGATGTACAGCACGCCGGACCCGGCCCCGGGCGTCACCCGGACGTCGTGCACCTCGATGCGGGGCTCCCAACGGTCCAGGCTGGTGTACACCTCGTGCCGCAGGCGGCCGGCGGTCTGCTCGTTGATCGGGGCGAACACCAGGTCGTGGATGGCGCAGCCGAACTCGGGGCGCATCGGCCGCTCGCCCGGGGCGGTGGCCAGCACGAGTCTGATCGACTCCTCGACCTCCCGTTCCCCGGCGACCAGGGCGATGCCCCCGGTGGGCGAGATACGCAGGGGGAACGACCATCCCGATCCGACGAACTGTTCGGCCATCGGCCGTGTACCTGCCTTTCTCCGACCGGTGCGGTGGTGGGATCTGCCGGCGGGGTCCGCCGGCCGGGCGTCAGGGCGGGAAGGGCATCTTGTTGACGGTGGCCAGCAAGGGGCTCTTGATCATGATCGGTTTCCCGGTGATGGTGAGGAGCGTGAAGGCGTCGATGGTCATGAGGCCCATCGTGGATTTGAGGGCGACGGCACCCAGCCCCTCGGCGGTCAGGTTGCCCCGGCTGCGGATGTCGAGGTCGCCGCCGCTGGCCAGGGAGAGCTTGCGGCCCGCCTTCAGCGTCAGGTCTCCCCCGGCGTCCACCGAGACGTTCCCGCCGCCGGTGATGGCGATGGCGCCGTCGCTGTCGACGGTGATCTCGGTCCCGGTTCGATCCAGGTTGATCGTCAGTTTGCCGTCGCCGCTGGCCATGCGGACGCCGTTGCGGCCGGCGCGCCGGCTGAGCAGGTCGATCCGGTTGCCCTGCCGGTCGGAGAGGGTGTGCCGGGCGGCCTCGTTCCGGGGGCCGTCGTACAGCGGCACGTCCGGCACCGGGGTCGGATCGTCCACCCCGTTGTAGAGGCCGCCGACGACGTAGGGGTGGTCGAAGGCGCCCCGGTCGAACGCCACCAGCACCTCGTCGTTGACCTCCAGCGGGAAGATCCCGCCGCCCCCCTTGCCGCCCCACTGCGTCACCCGGGCCCAGTCGCTGACGTAGGTGTCGTCCAGCCAGGGGAAGCGGAGCTTCACCCGCCCCTGCCGGAGCGGGTCCGTCACGTCGTCGACGATCGCGATCGTCACGCCCGGCAGCCGCGACCCGGAGGCGGGGCCGCCGCCGGAGGCCACTCCGTACAGCGACCGCCACTGCCGGCCGCTGACCGTGGCCACGGTGCGGTACGCCCCCTCGTCGAGGATGTGCTCGACGGAGGTGATGGTGTAGCGGCCGGTGAACCGGTCGCCGACCCCGTTCAGGAACACCGGGGTGCCGGGACGCACCCTCGGGTTTCCGTGGACGGTGATCTCCAACTCGGCGAAGGAGGAGGCGATGTCGTCGGCGAGGGCCTTCGCGGCGCGTTCGGCGTCCGGATCCCGGTCCCGGGGGATGTCCGCGTCCACCAGGGTGACGTCGGGGAACGCCCCCGCCGCGTCCGAGGGGGAGGTGCCGATCCCGAAGCGCTTCGTGGAGGGGTTGGCGACCGAGGCGACCACCTCCCGCTTCGTGGTCACGTTCCAGCCCCGTGCCTCCACCCCGCTCACCTGGTCTCCGGCGGTGACGGCGGCCCGCAGGTGCAGCACGTCGGAACCGGCGTGGAGCACCAGGGGGTTGGGGTCGGTGACCCCCTGCGGCGCGGGGGCGCCGGAGGCCGGCTTCGGGTCGATGAAGTGGAACCTCCCCTCGGCGTCGATGGACATGACGCGCTTGTTCTCCTCGGCGAGGCGGCCCAGGAAGTCCCAGTCGGTCTCGCCGGACTGGCTGATGAACTCGTACTCGCCGTCCGTGGCGTCGATCCGGCCGATCGGCACCCCGTTCTCGGAGGCCAACCGGCGGGCGATCGAGGCGGCGGTCTCCCCCCGGTACGCCTTCACCCGACTGCGCCGCATCAGCCGGAAGCCGTGGTCGTACCCCCGGATGATCGTGAACGAGCCGGCGCCGTCGAAGTCGGTCTCCATGCCCGCCACCTCGCCGGTGAACAGCGGGTCGGCGATGCCCTGTCCGTCCGCGACCGGAGTGATCACCACGGGCGTGCCGAACCTCACCCCCAGCAGACCGAGGGCCGTGTAATGGGGGTCCCGGAAGACCAGCCGGAACGCCGCCGGCACTCCCGCGCCCTGGCTGACCCATCCCTCCACGAGTTCGGTGCCCGGGACGGAGTGGAGAGCCTTTCCCCCGACGGACACGTCCAGAACGCTGGAGAACGATACCTCCGCCATCAGCTCCTCACCTCCCCGGCCGCCGGGAGCATCAGTTCCGAGCCGGGCGTCAGACGGGTCGGGTCGTCGATGTCGTTCGCCTCGGCGATGGCCCGCCAGGCCCCCGCCTCGCCGTACTCCCGCCAGGCCAGCGAGGGCAGTGAATCGCCCGCCACGACCCGGTGCACGCGCCGTGCGGTGAGGGCGCCCGAGGTCGGGTTCTGCCCCGCCGTCCGACCCGGGATCTCGTGCAGGGCCATCCGGCAGGTCGCCCGGATCGGCGTTCCGGTGGTCGAGAAGAGCGAGTAGGTGACATCGACCGAGGCGACGTAGGCGGTGAAGTGCACCGTCGAGAACGACCCCCATCGGAGCACCACCCACGGCGGCGACGGCTGCTGGGCCGCGATGCTCTCGGCCGTCACCTCGCAGCAGGCCAACAGCGCCTCCACCTTCTTGAGCACCGCGTCGTCGGTGGGGTCCTCCGAGTTGTCGAGGAAGATCTCCAGCGACAGTTCACGGGGGTCGGGCCCCATGAACTGCGGTATGGAGCCGTCGCGCACGGCCACCGTCGGAGTGGCCTTCCACTGGGCGCGCCGGCTCAGCGACAGCTGGGCCGGGTTGAAGTCGAAGGTGAACTCCTCGATGAGCCCCCCGGGGTTGGTGCCGACCCCCTTGGGCGGCTGGTGGATGGCGAGCGAGGCGCGGACCAGGCTCGCTCCCGCGCCGCGCGGTCCCATGGCCATGTCGCAGGGTGTCCCTTCGGTCGATTGTCGCGGTGAATCGGTTGTCGCGGTGGATCGGTTGTCGCGGTGGACGCGTGCGTCGCTGCCGGTGGAACCGGCCGTCAGTCGGTGAACCCGTGGTGGGCGATCTCCAGCACCTCCACGGCCACGGAGTTGCCCTCCGGGTCGAAGTCGGGGCCCGTCCACCCCACCGGCAGGACGTCCAGCAGGCCCCAGGTGACGATCTCGGTGCCGTTGGCCAGGAGGGCCGTGATCGCGCCCGTGGGGCGGACGATGCCGGTCTGGACGGAGGAGATCCACTTGGCGATCCGTGCGGAGTCCTCGGTCACCGGGCGGGTCAACCGGATCGTGGAGAAGGTGATCCGGGTGGGCAGCTGCCAGGCGTATCCGTTGTTGCCGCCCTCCTGGTACTGCTCGGTCTCCATCCGCACGGCCAGCCCGTCCACCTTGTTGAAGTCGCCCACGATGTCGCCGTCGATGGTCAGGCGGAAGAACGGGGTGGTGGCGGGGTCCTGCAACACGGACATGGGACTG
>NZ_VKHT01000343.1 GCF_014141535.1 Streptomyces alkaliphilus
GCATCGGGCGCGGCGCCGTCGACAGGGCCCTCGGGGCGGGAGACCGCGCCGCGCCCGATGCCGTCGGGGAGGGCCCGGGGCCGCCATCGGGCTCCGCGGTGCCGAAGGCCCGCGGCGTCGTCGGGGACGACCGCCGGGCGGGCGCGGGTTCAGCGGGACGGTGCGCCGGCCGCGCGACCGGCGGTGCCGGAGCCGCCGGCGGATGCCTCCTCCGGCGCGGCGTCCCCCTCGCCGTCCTCGCGCAGCCAGCCGGTGACCCGCCCCGGGTGGGCCTCCACCCAGCGGGCGGCGGCACCCTCGGGGGTCATCCCCTCGGCCGCGATCAGGCGGGCGACCTCGTTCTGTTCTCGGGCTGTCCAGGAGAACCGGGTCAGGAAGGCGGCGGCGGCACCGCCGTTCTCGGCGAACTCGGCGTTGAGGTACTTGCGCAGGGCTATCTCCGGATAGCCGCACGGCTGCCCGGTCCCGTCACCGGCCCCGGCCGGGTCGGCGTCCTCGCAGCCCTCGGCGTACGGGGGCAGGTCGATCTCCACCAGCCGCACCTCGGCGTGCAGCCAGTGCGGTTCCCACCAGCCGGCCAGCAGGCCCTCGCCCTTCTCCGCCGCCGTGCGCAGCGCCGCGACCACCTGTTCCTCGCCGCCGAGGGCGACGGGGGTCAGGTCCAGATCGAGGTCCTCGATGAGACGTTCGTCCAGCTCCGTGGCGTCGTCCGGATGCCCGTACACCAGGGCGCCACCCGCCTCCGTCGCCTCGGGGTCCCCGTCGCCGATGTCTTCGTCCTCGGTGCCTTCGTCGTCGGTGCCCTCGCCGCCGGTGCCCTCGTCGTCGGTGTCCCCGGCGGGCACGGCGCCCGGCGGGACGGTCAACTCGTCCGTGAGGTCGGCCAACCACTCCGGGGTGGGTGCCCCGGGACGCGAACGGGCCCACGAGGCGGGGACGTACCACCCCAAGCCCCCGACCGGGCCCAACTCCCCGACGTCCACCACCGACCCGCGTCGGCCGGTGTACAACTCGGCGCGCTCCGGCAGGGCGCCCCAGTCCTCCAGCACCGCGTGCACCTCGCCGGTGTCCATCAGGTCCCACGCCCGCCCCTGGTCCAGCTCGCGCAGGACCACCGGGACGCCGAACTCCTCGCGCAGCACGTGGGCGGCGACGGCCGCGTTGGCCTGGCCGCCGGGCCAGTGCGGAAGGGCGATGACCACCTCGTCGAACCCGCCGGCCGCGGCGGGTTCGGAATGGCAGGCGCCCAGTGGCAGCAGCACCGTCACGCAGACGGCGGTGATCGGCAGCCGGCGTGCCCTCGGGCGTGCGTCCATGTCGAAGCGGTGTCCCCACGGTGTCTCGAGCGTCGGCTACCGGCCGGGGACCGTGTCGTGACGGTCGGCACGACAAAATGCCCGACTGTGCCGTCACGGTCGGCCCGGGCGTCACGACGCACCCGTTCCGGTGGCCCCCCGAATACATTAATCACCCGAAAGGGCCCCGGAAAGCGCGGGCGCGCGCTCCGGGGCCCCGATTTCCGGGCCGGCCGGATGCCGGGCGTCCGGGACCGGCCCGGTGGGTCGGGCGAGGGGCCCGAGGGGGGTGTGGGACCGGTGGTCAGGACTGCTCGGGCAGCCAGGCCTCCACCTTGTCGCGGTTCTCCTCGACCCACCGCGCGGCGGCGTCGGCCTGGTCCATGCCCTCGGCCTGGATCAGCTGCGCCACGTACTCCTGGTCCTCGGTGTCCCACCGGAAGTTCTTCAGGAATTCGGCGGCGACCCCGCCGTTCTCCGAGAAGTCGACGTTGAGGAACTTCGGCAGGTCCACCTCCGGGTAGGCGCAGGCGATCGCCGAGAGGTCCTCGTAGCACTCCTCGGTGTACGGGGGCAGCTCGACCTCGACCAGCTCCACCTCGGCGTTCAGCCAGTGCGGCTCCCACCAGTAGGTGAGCAGCGGGGTGCCGTCGCGGTCGGCGCGCTGGATCGCGGAGATCAGGGCCTCCTCGCTCCCGCCCTCGACGACCTCGAAGTTCAGGTCCAGCTCGCGGACGATCTCCTTGTCGTAGCTGGTGAAGCCGGGGTCGCCGTTGAGGAGCTGGCCCTTGTCGCCGGACTCGGCGGTGCGGAAGTCGTCGGCGAAGTCGTTGAGGTTCTCCCAGTTCAGCACCTCGGGGTTGGCGTCGGCGTACGCCTTGGGGACGAACCAGCCGATGTGGCCGACCACGCCCAGCTCCCCGGCGTGCACCACGGAGCCCTTCTCCTCGATGTAGAGCTGCTCCTTCTCGGGGGCGCCGCCCCAGTCCTCCAGGATGGCGTGGATGGAGCCGTCGTCCAGGCCGTCCCAGGCGAGGGTCTCGTCGAGCTGCTGGACGCGGGCGTCGATGCCCAGGTCCTCCTGCAGGACGTGGACGGCGACGGCGGCGTTGGCGGCGGCGCCGACCCAGTTCGGCTGGGCGATGACGACCTCGCCGGTCCACTCGCCGTCCTCGCCGCCGGCGCCGGAGTTGCCGGTCTCGGCGGCGCCGCAGGCGGTGAGGGCGAGCAGGCCGAGCAGGCCGGTGCCGGCAACCAAAGAACGGCCGGTACGGCCGGAGCGGGTCGGGCGGGTGGGGATGGTGGTGCGCATCGGGGTGTCACTCTCCTGAGGGATATTCGGTGGGTATCGGGATATCTCGGTGTGTATCGGTTGTATCGGTTGTGTCGGTGTGTGTTCGGGTGGTGCTTCGGTCGGTGGGTGCGGTGACGAACGGCGTCCGGAAGCCGGCGCGTCCGTCGGGACGGCCCCGGGTCCGGTCGACGGACCGGACCCGGGGCGGTGGGTCAGTGCCCGCCCGGCCGCGCGGGGGTGTCCGGGCGGCGCGCCGGTTGGGTGATCCGGTCCAGCAGCAGGCCGAGGCAGACGATCGCCGCGCCGGCCGGCAGGCCGACCCCGAGGTCGCCGCGCTGGAGGCCGTAGACGGTGTCGAAGCCCAGGGCGCCGCCGCCGACCAGGCCGCCGACGACGACCACGGCCAGTACCAGCACCACACCCTGGTTGACGGCGAGCAGCAGTTGCGGGCGGGCCAGCGGGAGTTGCACCTGCCACAGCTGTTGCCAGGCGCTCGCGCCCATCGACCGGGACGCCTCGACGACGGTGGGGTCCACCTGCCGCACCCCCTGGGTGGTGATCCGGATGACGGCGGGCAGGGCGTAGATCACGGCCGCGCCGATCGCCGCGATCCGGCCGACGCCGAACAGGGCGATCACCGGGATCAGGTAGATGAACTGCGGCATCGTCTGCATGACGTCCAGCCAGGGCCGCAGCAGGCGTTCGACCAGCCGGTTGCGGGCGGCCAGCACGCCGATCACCACGCCCAGCAGCAGCGTCACCAGCAGGGCGGCGATCACCTGGGAGAGGGTGTTCAGCGACTTCGTCCACAACCCCAGCAGGCCGATCACGGCCAACGAGCCGACGGCGGTCAGCGCGCTGCGCCACCGTCCGGCCAGCCAGCCCAGGACGCCGACCACCAGCAGCACCGCCCACCAGGGCGTCGCGTACAGGGCGTCGCGCAGCGGGTTGAGCACCCACAGCGTGAAGTTCTCCGCCCAGGTCAGGGTGCCGCCCAGGACGGGGACGCCGGAGCCGAAGGTGTCCACGATCCAATCCACGGCGGTGTTCACCGGGCGGGAGATCGTCACCGTCCACTCGCGGGGCCAGTCGCCCCACCCGAGGGCGAGCCGGCCGACGATCCAGCCGAGCAGCACGCCGGAGAGGGCGAGGAGCCCGGCACCGGGGCCGCGCAGGAGGTGTCCCAGCGGGCCGCGCGGGGTGTCGCCGGCCGCTGCCTCCGGGTGCTCCAGGCGGTCGCCGGCGGCGGCCGTGGTGCGGTCCAGCCACACCGCGATGAGCACGATGCACACGCCTGCGGTCAGCGCGTTGCCGACGTTCTGCGTGGTCAGGCCGTTGAAGACGCGGTCGCCCAGGCCGCCGGCGCCGATGATGGAGGCGATGACGACCATGGACAGCGCCATCATGATCGTCTGGTTCAGGCCCAGCAGCATCCGGCCGCGCGCCAGCGGCAACCGGGCGGTCAGCAGTCGCTGCCACCCGCTCGCGCCCAGGGAGCGGGAGGCCTCCAGGGCCGCCGGGTCCGCGTGCCGCAGGCCCAGCGAGGTGAGCCGGGCCATCGGTGGGGTGGCGTAGATGACGGTCGCGAAGAGCGCCGGCGCGGTGCCGATGCCGAACAGCAGGACGAACGGCAGCAGGTAGGCGAAGGCCGGCATCACCTGCATGGTGTCGAAGACCGGCCGCAGGATCCGTTCGGCGCGATCGGAGAGTCCGGCGGCCAGACCCAGCAGCAGGCCGAGTGCGGCGGACAGCGACACGGCGACGATCATCAGCGCCAGGGTGAGTATCGCCGGGTTCCACATGCCCAGCAGGCCGATCACGCCGAAGGTGAGCAGCGCGGTGCCGGCGGTGGACAGCGCCCGACGGGAGGCCCCGCCACCCGCGGCGGCCCAGGCGCCGAGGACGGCGCCGGCGGTGACGCCGACCCAGCCGAGGGCGTCGAGGAAGCCGGCGACGGCGTCCACGGCGGCGTTGATGTTGTTGCTCAGGTGCAGCAGGAAGTAGAGGAAGAGCGGGTGCGAGTCGCGGTTGAGGATGAGCCAGCGGTTCAGCTCGTCCAACGGGGTCTTCGCGTCGATCGCCCAGCTCTCCGGCCACGCGGCGTCGGCGGTGACCAGGGCGCCGAGGACGGCGACGGTCAGCGCGAGGGCGATCAGGCCGCGCGGGCCGCGCAGTCGGGAGAACGCCGCGAGGCGACCGCTCCCGGGCTTGCCGGCGCCGGTACCGGTCGGGCCGGTGCCGGTGGGTCCGGTCGCGGGGTCGCCGTCGACGCCGCCCTCACGGGCGGAGTCGCCGTTGCCGGCGCGCGGGGGGTGGG
>NZ_VKHT01000344.1 GCF_014141535.1 Streptomyces alkaliphilus
GGCCGAGAGATGCGTATAAGAGCCAGCCCGGGCCCTGGTCAGGTGGTCCAGACGGGGGTGGGACCACGAGTGATTGGCGATCAGGTGGCCGTCGGCGGCGACCCTCCGCAGCAGGTCGGGGTGGGCGCGAACGTTCTCCCCGATGACGAAGAAGGTGGCCGGCGCCCCGTGTCGGCGCAGGATCTCCAGGATGCGCGGGGTCCAGTCGGGGTGCGGCCCGTCGTCGAAGGTGAGGGCGATCCGGCGGGCGCCGTTCGCCGGAAGGGTCAGTCGGGCCGCCTCCCGCACCGGCACCGCGCCGTGCGGCGCCTGCGGACCGGCCCCACCCGTGAAGGGCCTCAGTCGGTACGCGTCCCCGGTCGCCCCGGGGGCCCCGCTCCCCCCGGCCGAGGGGCTCACACCGCCCCCTCCCGGAAGCGGGGCCGGGGTGAGGCGATCGGGCTCGTCGACCAGGAGGCGGTTGAGCCCCAGCAATCCGACGCATCCGACGGCGCCGAGAAGGGAACGCCGCCCAGGGAAGGTGCGCCACCCACCGAACTTCTTGTCAGATGACCCATTTGTCATACCTTACTGTTCTCATGTTGTCCGCCTGGAGAAATCACACCACGCGGGCCCTCCGGTGGGCGACACCCGATCGGGCGCGGCCCACCGGAGGGCCCGCACACCACCGCCCCCGCCGGATCGCGAACCCGGCGGGGGCGGTGGGACATCTCCCGGGACCGGTGGTCCCGGCGGGGTCAGCTCCCCTTTCCGGCCCGCTCCTCCGCCACGGCCAGGAGTTCCGTGACCCGGGCGCCGAAACGCACGTCGCAGGGGTGCGGCTCACCGCTCCGCGCCGCCTCCAGCAACGCGTCGATCGCCCGTCCGAAGGCGAGCGGGGCCACCCCGCGATCGCGCTCGGGGAGCCGGACCGCCCCCGCCGGGCCGCGCAGCTCGGCCTCCACCACCGCCGCCTCCGGGGGCACCGTGAGGCTGAGGGTGACCGTCGACACGGCGCCGGTCACGTGGGGCAACAGCAGGTTGACGGTGTCCCCCGGACCGCGCACCGCCGCGATCCGGTCGGTGTCCGTGACGTCACCGAGCACCGGGAGCAGCAGCGAGAGGACGTGCGGCCCCACGTCCCACAGCGCGCCGCGCTCCCGGCGCCAGGGGGAGGCCGAGTAGGCGCTCTGCTTGCCTCCCAGGACCGCCGAGAGCCACTGGGCCCGCGCCGTCAGCCAGCCGCCGACCTCCTGTTGCGCGGCGATCCACTCGGCCGGTTGGGGGGCGAAGCGCAGGGTGAAGAAGACCACCGAGGCGACCCCGGCCTCCTCCACGGCCGCCACCAGGCGACGGGCGTCCGCCGGCTCGCTCGCCACCGGCTTGTCGAGCAGCAGGTGGCATCCGGCACCGGCTGCCCGGACCGCCAGCTCGGGTTGGACGTGGGGCGGCAGGGCCACGGCCACCGCGTCACAGCCGGCCAGCAACTCGTCCACGTCCGCGAAGGCGGCGGTGCCCAGATCGTTCGCCAGTTCGGCGGCTGCCTCCGGCCGGCGTCCCCAGACCCCCACGAGTTCCGCATCGGGGTGGTCGATCAGGGCGGGGCCCTGTGTATTGCGGGCCCAGGGGCCGGTGCCCAGCAGTCCGAAACGCATGTGCATGTTCTCCTCACTTTGTCCTCCAATCCTACGGAAGCGGCTGTTCACGGCCGTTTAACAGGGGGGCAACGGACCCGAAAAAGGTCCTGGTGAGGGTGGCGGACGCGTCACCGCACCCGCGACGACCCCCCGAAGGAGCACCAGCGTGAGTCACAGGGCCGAGTACATCTGGATCGACGGCACCCAGCCGACCGCCCGACTGCGCTCGAAGACGAGGATCCTGGCGGACGGCGCGGAACCCCCGGAGTGGGGCTTCGACGGCTCCAGCACCAACCAGGCCGAGGGCCACTCCTCGGACTGTGTCCTGAAGCCGGTCTTCATCTGCCCGGACCCGATCCGCGGCGGCGACGACAAACTGGTGCTGTGCGAGGTGTACGACACCGACGGCACCCCGCACCCCAGCAACACCCGTGCCCGACTGCGGCCGATCGCCGAGAAGTACGCCGCCCAGGAGCCGCTGTTCGGCATCGAGCAGGAGTACACCTTTTTCGAGGGTGCCCGCCCGCTGGGCTTCCCCGCCGGTGGTTTCCCCGCCCCGCAGGGCGGTTACTACTGCGGGGTCGGCGCGGACGAGATCTTCGGTCGCGAGGTCGTCGAGCGCCACCTGGACAACTGCCTGAAGGCGGGTTTGTCGTTGTCCGGCATCAACGCCGAGGTGATGCCCGGTCAGTGGGAGTTCCAGGTCGGCCCGCTCGGTCCGCTGGAGGTCTCCGACCAGTTGTGGGTCGCCCGCTGGCTGCTCTACCGCACCGCCGAGGACTTCGGCGTCTCCGCCACCCTGGACCCCAAGCCGGTCAAGGGGGACTGGAACGGTGCCGGCGCGCACACCAACTTCTCCACCAAGGCGATGCGCGAGGGCTACGACGCCATCATCGACGCCTGCGAGTCCCTGGGTGAGGAGGGCAAGCCGCTGGAGCACGTGAAGAACTACGGCGTGGGCGTGGAGGACCGCCTCACCGGGCTGCACGAGACCGCCCCGTGGAACGAGTACAGCTACGGCGTCTCCAACCGCGGTGCCTCGGTCCGCATCCCCTGGCAGGTCGAGCGGGACAAGAAGGGCTACATCGAGGACCGGCGCCCCAACGCCAACTGCGACCCCTACGTGGTCACCCGCCTGATGGTCGACACCGTCTGCACCCGGCTGGAGAAGTCCGGCCAGGTCTGAGCGGGTCCACCGGCGGCGCGCCGCCGGGCTCCCGCTCCCCGACCCCCGTCCGCGTCGGCAGCTCGCGCGGCACGGGAGCGATGAAGGCGCCCACCCCCCTCGGGTGGGCGCCTTCCGCGTGCCCGTCCCCGGGAGCGCGGGAGCCCGTCGGCGTCTCTCGCGGACCGCCTTCGGCGCCATGATCGACGCCCTCGCCCTCCCGGTGACGGTCGTCCCGGCCACGGGCCGTCGGCCCGGCACCAACCGCCGCGGGCGGCCTCCCCTCCTCCCCGGGTCAATCCCTCCGGGTCGTACCGGGGGAAAGCTCACCCCATGGGGTGAAAAGGGGACGCCGAGCGGTGACATGTCGCCGGTTCACTCGTTCAGCACGGCGTGTCTCCCACCGATGCTGTCCCGACCGCCTCGACCGTCCCGTCCGCCCCGCCCCGCGGCACACCGGACCGTGACACGGCCCGGCCGACCGCGGAGGTCGGCCCGGAGGGAGCCGAGGCCGCGATCATCGAGCACTACGACCGCCTCGTACGGCTCGGTTACCTCGTCCTGCCCTCCTCGCTCGGCCACCACCGCCGGGTGCTCGCCGCCCACGGCATCACCCAGGCGGCACTGCCGCGCGGACGGATCGTTCGGGTCGGCGGCGGTGTGCCGTCCCCCCGCGCCGCCGGCCGGGACGGCGCGGCGGGGGGCGCGCCCGAGGACCCGGCCTACACATACGTACGGCAGCGGGTGCTGCGCGCCGCGCTGGACGCGGGCCGGCCGCCCCGGATCGCCGGGCGGGAGTTCCCCCTGCTCGCGCGGGTGTCACCGCGCCGTCCCGGCGGGATTCTCCCGCGGGTGTTCGGGCTGCGGTTCCTCCCCCGCCCGGCCGGGGCCGCCGGGACGGGCCCGGAACAGGAGTTGACGGCCGCCGCGTCCCCCACCCGGGCCGCCTTCGCCCTGCGGTACCTGGAGGGACTCGACCCGGAGGTCACCCGCCGGTTGCTGGAGGAGGCCGACATCGGGGAGAACATCGCCCGGGCCGCCGTGCGCGCCGCCGACGCGCTCGCCGGTCGGGCGTCGGGCACCGAATCCGACGGGGCCGCCGGGACCGACGGGACGGGGAAACCGGGGCCCACCGCCGCGGAGGCCCTGCCGGTACCCGACCCCTGTCTCCTCCGGGCCGGCCCGACCGACCTCGTGCGGCGCCGACGCCGCACCCGCACCGCGCTCGTCTCCGCGGGTGTGCTGGCCCTGATCGCCGGTCTGATGGCGGTGCAGCCCGGCGACGGGGGAAGCCGGGCACCCGGGTCGGCGGCCGCCGACCCGTCCCTGCTGCTGCGCGCGGACGCCGGCGCCTGGGAGCGGGCGGGACGGCTCGACTTCACCTCCTGGCCCGCCCGGGGCCCGGCCGCCCGCGACCGGGAGCTGCTGGACCGGGTGCTGGCCGCCTGGGCCTCCCCCGACGCACGGGTGACGATCTCCACCACCCGGGGCACCGATCCCGGTCCCCCGGCGGGGCCGCCCCGGCTGTTGTACGCGGGTGAGGTGGACGGCGCGGTCGTGGTGCTGATGCACGACGGCCTGCGACTGATGCGGTACGCCGAGGCGGCCGGGGCCGGCGGGGGGCCCGCGGTGCTGGACCTGGCCCGCACGGACGGGGCGCACGGCGCCATGGCCTCCGTCGTCGTCCTCAACCGGGGCGAGGGCACCGTCCGGTACCTCACCGCCCCCTGGGTCTCCTCCGCCCTCGTGCGGGACCTGCGGGAGACCGGTGACGAGGGGAGGCCGGTGGCGGTGGACGGGCACGGCGCCACCGACGCGCTGCCGACCCCGGCCGGGGACACCGAGTGCGGGGCGTACCCGGTGCTGGAGTTCACCACCGCCGACCCCGCCGGCCCCGGCCCGTACCCGATGGCGGACCTGGGTGAGTTGACCCCCGTCCAGCTGACCTCCGGTGGCCCGGGAGTCGACCCGGACGCGTCGCCGGACGAGGGGGCCCGGGAGGTGTGGGCCTCGACCGCCTGCCACCTGTCGACGCTCGCCGGTTCCGGTGTGCGGACGGTGGGGGTGTGGGAGTTCGCCCGGCAGGAGCTGCCCGGCGGTGGGGAGAGCGCGGGGTGGG
>NZ_VKHT01000345.1 GCF_014141535.1 Streptomyces alkaliphilus
GGGCAGGACTCGGCGTGGGTGGCGTCGGGGTTCTTCGCGGGCTTCGCGATCGGCCCACCGCTGTTCGGTCTGCTCGCCGACGCCGGCCGTTACAACCGGGGATGGTTGCTGGTGGCGGGGTGGTTCGCGGTGGCCGGGGCCGTCTCCCTGACGTGGGCGGCGCGCGAGCGTCGCACGGCGGTTCGGTGAGGCCGGCCCACCCGGACCCGTCGGTGTTCCCGGACCTCTCCTTCGAGGCGGCCCTGGACCGGGTCCTTCGACGGGTGGCCGTCACGGCAGAGCGGGTCGGGGAGCGCTTCCCGCTGTTCGCCGATCCCGGGCACGGTCGATGGACCACCACCCGGCGGGGGTCGTGGACCGGTGGCTTCTGGAGCGGCCTGTTGTGGCTGCGGGCCCGGCACACCGGGGCGGCGACCGACCGCAATCTCGCCGTCGGCGCGACCGCCCGCCTCGCCGGCATGGTGGAGGCCGACACCGCCACCCGGGGGTTGATCTTCCGGTACGGCACGGTGTGGGCCGGGACGGACCCCGGCGCCCGTGCCGTGCGGGATGCCGCCGCCCGGGCCTGCGCGCGGGACTTCGACCCCGGCCCGGGCGTGCTGCCCTGGGGGTCGGCGTTCGGCGGCCCCCGCCTCCTGGCCCGGGTCGACGGCATCCCCGGCACCGTCCCGCTGCTGGCCGGGGTGGACGAATCGGCGGCCCTGTCCCACCTGCGGCGGCACCTGGAGCTGTGCGGGGGGAGCGGCGCCGAACACGGCTTCCCCCACTGGGCCTTTCGCCACGACCCGCACGCCGGATGGTCCCCCCCTGGAGGACCCCCCATCCGGCTGGTCCAGGGGCCGGGCCTGGATGCTGCCGGCACTCGCCGAAGGGCTGCGACTGCCCGGCGCGGCCGGGTCGGGCATCACGGCGGACGTGCCCGACCGCTTCGCGCCGTCCTCCGCGGACCCGCCCGTGCCCCCGGCCGATCACGCCCGACCCGACGGGCCGGTGGACACCTCCGTGGCGGCCGTCACCGCCTTCGCGCGCCTGGAACTCGGCCGGCAGGAACGAGCCGCCGCGATCGTGGCGGAGCTGACGCGTTCCCACCTCACCGCCGACGGGCGCCTACTCGACGGCTGCTACGACGCCGGGTCCGGGACCGCGACCGCGCACGAACTGATCTGGGGCACCTTCTTCCTCGCCTCCGCCCTCGCGGTCCTGACCGGCCTCGTCGACCTCCGGGAGACCGGATTCCGGGACACGCCGTCGGAGCCGTCGTGACCGCCCGCCGCCCGCCGGGACCCGCTCACCCCTCCCGGCGGGTCCCGGCGACGCCGCGCAGCACCCGGCGGGCCACCGAGGAGATGTGGAACTCGTCCGGCCCGTCCAGGATGCGCGCGGTGCGACCGGAGCGGAACAGGGCGGGCAGGGGCCCCGACGCACCCCCTGACCGACACCGGCTCATGAGGAGGCGAAGAGCCTCACCCGACCGGGCGTGGGCTCCGACAGATCGGGGACCCGCCCGGGGAACCGTGAAGACCTCACGAGCCACACCGAGAGAGCCCGCACTCCGCCGACCGGGAGCGTCGAGATCCTTCCTCGGGCACCGAAGCCCTGCGGACCGCCCCGTTGAACACGCGTTCCGCCAACGTCCACCCCGCCGAACCGCGGGCGGGAGCTCGGTCGGGTTCGCTTCACATTCCCGCAAAGCCGGCCCGCGGGAGCACGCCCCCTCACCCGGTACGACCCGCACGATCAGCCAACTGACACCCCGTCGGAACGAGCGTCATATGAGCGCCAGGATCCCGCGCCGTGCCCTCGTGCCGCTCTCGACACAAAGGCCATTTCGTCTCGAAACCGCAGGTCAGACCACTTCCACCGGCGAAGGGGGCACTCAAGGCGGTGGATGACCGGAAACACCCCGAAAGAGTTCCCGAACCGGCGAAACCGCAGGCCAGGAGCCCTTTGGGGCCGGTTCGAGGATCGTGACGCACTCCGCGTGGTGGGGCATCGGGTAAAGGGTCGGATTTCGGCCGACCGGAAAGAAGCACGGGTCACAGCCGGCATACGTCTCCCACTCACGTCCCGATCCGCGCCATCGGCGTCAAATGGGCGTCACGGAGCACACGGCCGGCAGGCAGCGATATGCGGGCCCGCCGCGCAGTGGGGGCGTTGGGAGCTCACCGACGCCTGTCCGATCACGCCGCCCGAACGGCACCGGAAACAAGAGGATTACCAGCGGTAGGATGGATGGCATGAGCGAAGCCACCGGCAAGTACTCCATCACCATGCCGCAGGACATCGCCGAGGCCGCGCGCGCCCGCAGCGGACCCTCCGGCCTCTCCGCCTACGTCGCCGCAGCCGTCGCCCGTCAGGTCGAGCGCGACAATCTCAACGAGCTCATCGCAGTCGGGGAGGCGGAACACGGCCCCGTCACCGACGAGGAGATCCAGGCCCTGCGCGACGAGCTCCACCGGGCTCGGCAGCAGCAGGGCCGGGGCCGGGCGGACGCCGCGTGACCCGCCCGTCCCCGGCGGTCCCGGGCGGCACCCTCGTTCTGGACAGTGAAGGTCTGACGAAGGCCGTCCTGCGCGACCGCACGGTGACCGCCTGGCTCGCCCTCGCCCGGGCCGATGACCTCCGGGTCATCACCTCCGCGGCCACCCTGGTCGAGGTCATCCACCCCCGGATCAACCGCCCCGCCCTGGAGTGGACCCTTTCCCGGCTGGTCGTGGAACCGGTCACCGACCCACTCGCCCGGCACGCGGCCACACTCCTCACCGACGCCGGGCTCCACGGCCACAAGTACGCCATCGACGCCATACTCGCCGCGACCGCACTCGCCGCCCCCGGTCCAACCACCGTGCTCACCTCCGACCCGGAGGACCTCACCACCCTCTGCGGGACACGGATCACCGTGATCAAGATCTGAAGGGAACCGTCCGGTTCACCATCAAAACCGGAAGCCCGACCCTGTCACCGATGGGGGATTTCGCCGACGCGCTCAGCGCCTTCCGCGACCGCCACCCTGCCCCCGGGAGGAGCACCGACTCCGGATCTCCCCCGCCGGTGTGACACGTCCCACGCATCACTCCACCTCCCGGCGAGGCGATGCCACGAGATCGGCGTCGGGTTCAAACGCTGTGCCCCCGGGCACAGCCGCACCCGATGGCAGGCAGCCGACAGCTCCGACGAGACGGGAACCGGTTCCGAAGACGTCACGTGTCGTGTGAAAGCACACCACCCACACGCGCGCCACGGATCACACCGTCCTCCATGACCGGCCGGAAGTGAGTAAGCCCGGATGACCGGCTCCCGAAGGCGAACCGCGCACCCGGGTGGAACACCTACCCGACCACCCGTGACGCTCCGTCGGAACGAGCGTCATATGAGCGTCAGGATCCCGCGCCGTGCCCTGATGCAGCTCTCGACACAAGGACCACTTCCTCTCGAAACCGCAGGTCAGGCCACTTCCACCGGCGAAGTGGCCACTCGAAGCGGTGGATGACCGGAAACACCCCGAAAGAGCTCCCCAACCGGCGAAACCACAGGTCAGGAGCCCTTTGCGGCCGGTTCGAGGATCGCGACGCACTCCAGGTGATGGGTCATCGGAAAGAGGTCGAAGGCACGGGTGAAGCGGGGGCGGTAACCGTGGTCACGGAAGGTCGCCAGGTCGCGGGCGAGGGCGGCCGGGTCGCAGGCGACGTAGGCGACGCGGCGCGGGCCGAGGCCGGCGATCATCTCGACCACCTTGCGGCCGGCGCCGGCGCGCGGTGGGTCGAGCACGACGAGGTCGGCCTCGGTGATGCCGGTGCGCGGCAGCACCGCCTCGACCTTCCCCTGCTCGATGCGGACCCGTTCGAAGTCGGCGAGGTTCTGGCGCGCGTCGCGTACCGCTCGGGCGGAGGACTCGATGCCGAGCACCGCGCCGGTCTCCCCCATCCGGTCCGCCAGGGCTCCGGCGAACAACCCGACGCCGCAGTACAGGTCGAGGGCGGTCTCCCCCTTTCGGGGCAGCAGACCGCGCATGACCGCGTCCACCAACACCTCGGGAGCGCGGATGTGAACCTGCCAGAAGCCGCCGCCGCTCACCCGCCAGGTGCGGTCATCGGCTCGTTCCCGGACGTACGGACGGCCGTGCACGCGGTGGACGGAACCGTCGCGTTCCTCGACCCGCTGCACCGACACGGGTCGGTCCAGTTCCACCAGCGGCAGCCGGCCGCCGGGGCGGGGGGTGAGCACCACCTGACGGTCGCCGGATCCGGTGGCGGCGATGGTCTCGACGGAGGCGATCCCGGGCCACTCGCGGCGTTCCACGCCCAGCTCGGAGACACCCTCGGCGGCGATCAGGCAGCGGTCGATCGGCTCCACCTCGTGGGAGCGGTGGCGGCGCAGGCCGGCGCGTCCCTCGGCGTCCACGGCGTACTGGACGCGGCTGCGCCAGGCCGGGACCTCACCGGCCGGGACCTTGTCCCCGGGGGCCGGCTCGACGGTGCCGTCCCAGCGGGCGTCCTCGGGGGTCATGCCGGCCAGCCGGCTCAGCTGTTCGGTGAGGACCTCGCCCTTGAGGCGGCGCTGGGTGCCGGGCTTGGCGTGCTGCCAGTCGCACCCGCCGCACCGGCCCGGCCCGGCGTAGGGGCAGGGGGCGGTGACGCGGTCCTTGGACGCCTCCAGGATCTCGACGGCGTCGGCGCGCAGGAAGCGGGACTTCTCGTGTCCCTCGGTGACCCTGGCGATCACCCGTTCGCCGGGCAGGGTGTGGCGGACGAACAGCACGCGGCCCTCGGGGGTGCGGGCGACGCAGTGTCCGCCGTGGGCGACCGGGCCGACCTCGACCTCCCACTCGCGGCCGACCAGGGAGGGGACGGCGGAGTCGGTGGAGGCGTCGCCGGACCCGGCGGGGC
>NZ_VKHT01000346.1 GCF_014141535.1 Streptomyces alkaliphilus
GGGAAACGCGGGCGGGCCCCCGTGCGCTCTCGTCGCGCGGGGGCCCGCCCGGGCCCTCCCATCCCCGCCGGGCGGGGTGGCGTCGGTCAGCTCTTCACGGAGCCGGACATCAGTCCGCCGATGAAGTACTTGCCGAGCACGATGTAGACCACCAGGGTCGGCAGCGAGGCGAAGAGCGCGCCCGCCATGGAGACGCCGTAGTTCTGCAGCAGGGCGCCGTTGGCGAGGTTGTTCAGCGCGAGGGTGACCGGCCCGTTGTTGTAGGAGGAGAAGAACACCGCGAACAGGAAGTCGTTCCACGCCGAGGTGAACTGCCAGATCAGCACGACCACGAAGCCGGGCAGGGAGATCGGCAGGATCACCGAGGCGTAGGTGCGCAGCATCCCGGCGCCGTCCACCCGGGCCGCCTCGACCAGCTCGTGCGGCACGGTCTGGTAGTAGTTCCGGAAGATCAGTGTGGTGATCGGGATGCCGAAGACCACGTGCAGCAGGATCAGCGTGGGGATGCCGCTGGGCAGTCCGAGGTCCAGGACCAGCTGGTTCAGCGGGATGATCACCGCCTGGTACGGGATGAACATCCCGAACAGGATCAGGGTGAACACCAGGTTGGCTCCCCGGAAGGACCAGCGCGAGAGCACGAAGCCGTTGATGGAGCCGAGGACGGCGGCGAGGATCGCCGAGGGCACCACCATCTGGAGGGTGCGCCAGATGGAGGGGGCCAACGCGTCCCGGGCCGCCGTCCAGTTGTCGAGCGTCCACGTGGTGGGCAGTGCCCAGGCCCGTGCGGGCGAGGCGTCGCCCGCGCCCTTGAAGCTGGTCACCAACAGGACGTAGACGGGCACCAGCACCACCGCGAGGAAGAACAGCAGGGCCGCGTAGCGCAGGGTGCGGGCGAGGCCGAAGGGGTTCTTGCGGGGCGGCGTGGTCGCCGGCTCGTTCGGGACTCCCGCGAGGTCCCGCGGCGGGACCGCCGGCGTGGTGGTCGCGGTCATCAGGACTCCTTGCGGTGCGTGCGGACGAGATAGGGCACGACCACCAGGGCCACGATGACCAGCAGGATCATGCCCACGGCGGCGGCGTTCGCGTAGTCGAAGCTCGACTTGTACACGTACATGTCCACCGCGGGGACCTTCG
The DNA here is from genome assembly GCF_014141535.1 of Streptomyces alkaliphilus. Taxonomy (GTDB): domain Bacteria; phylum Actinomycetota; class Actinomycetes; order Streptomycetales; family Streptomycetaceae; genus Streptomyces; species Streptomyces alkaliphilus. The sequence goes on from NZ_VKHT01000346.1 coordinate 1,135, forward strand.
TCTGGTAGTTCGCCGGCTTCGAGATCGACATGATCAGGTCGAAGGACTTCAGCGACATGTGGCCGATGATGACCAGCGCGGAGAGCGCGACCGGGGACAGCTGCGGGAACAGGACGTGCCGGTAGAGCTGCCAGGTGGTGGAGCCGTCCACCCGGGCGGCCTCGCGCAGTTCCTCCGGGATGCCGCGGAAGCCGGCGAGGAAGAGTGCCATCACGTACCCCGACAGCTGCCAGATCGCCGGGACGGCGATGGCGATGATGCCGTAGGAGACGTTGTTCCACCAGTTGTTCTGGAGGAAGTCCAGCCCCACCATCTGGAAGAGGCGGTTGAGGCCGGTGGCGCTCTCGCCCTGGTTGGAGTTGAGCAGCCACCGCCACACCACACCGGAGGCGACGAAGGAGATCGCCATCGGGAAGAGGTAGATCGAGCGGAAGATGCCCTCTCCCCTGAGGGGGCGCTCCAGCAGCCAGGCCCACAGGAAGCCCATGAGCATGGTGCCGCAGAGGAAGACCACGGTGTAGAGGAAGAGGTTCTTCAGCGAGTGCTGGAACGCCTCGCTGGTCAGCAGCGCCGTGTAGTTCTCGAACCACACGGTCTCCGAGGGCTGCTGTCCCGTGGCCTGGCCCGCCGTGTGGATGTCGGTCAACGACGTCCGGAAGTTGGCGGCGATGAGCCCGTAGACGAAGACGCCCACGAGAATCAGTGAGGGGGCGAGCAGCAGCAGCGGCGCCCCGACCCTTTTGAGGGTTCTGGTCATCGAATGTCTCCCTGGGGTGACGCGGCGCGTCGCCGGAGGAGGACCTCCTCCGGCGACGGACCGCGTCACGATCCGGCCCCGGGGCCGCCCCGTGGTGCGGCGGAGCGGCCCCGGGCGTGCGCGGGCCGGCTCAGCCGGCGTTGGCGGCGGCGAGTTCGGACTGGAAGGTCGCGACGTCGGAGGCGCCGGAGGTGAACTTGCTGGTGGCGTCCGAGATCGAGTTGAGCACGGACACCGGGGTCGCCGCGCCGTGGGCGAGGGAGGAGACGATCGTGTCCTCGCCGAAGGACTCGATGGCGGTCTGCTGGTACTCGGAGAACTCGGCCGGGTCGGCGTCGGTGCGCGCCGGGATGGAGCCCTTGGCCTTGTTGAAGGCGGTCTGGCCCTCCAGGGAGCCCGCGGTCTCCAACCAGGCCCTGGCGCCCGCCTCGTTGGGCACGTCCACCGGCAGGGTGAAGGAGTCGGCGAGGAAGTCGAAGACGCCGTCGGTGCCGGGGACCGGGAAGGCGGTGAAGTCGGTGCCCAGGACCTTGCCCTGCTCCTCGAAGGCCGCGACCGCCCAGTCGCCCATCACGTTGAAGGCGGCGTTGCCGTCGATCACCATCTGGGTGGCCTCGGGCCAGTCCAGGCCGTCCCGGTCGCCGTTGGTGTAGCCCATGGCCCGCTCGAAGCTCTCCAGGGCCTCGGTGACCTCGGAGCTCTCCCAGTCGGTGGAGCCGTTCCACAGGCCGGTGTAGGCGTCGGGGCCCAGGTCGGCCAGCAGGACGGTCTCCAGCAGGTGCACCTGGGTCCAGGCGGTGGCCACGGACAGCGGGGTGACGCCCGCCTCCTGGAGGGTGTCGAGGTCCTCGAACCACTCGTCCAGGGAGGCGTACTCCTTCTCCGGGTCGATGCCGTTGTCCTCGAGCACGGTGGGGTTGGCCCACACCACGTTGGCCCGGTGGACGTTGGTGGGGATCGAGTAGATGTTCCCCTCGTGGGTCAGCAGGTCCACCAGGTCGGGCGGGAAGGCGTCCCGGAGCTGGAAGTCGTTGAAGAGGGGCGAGACGCTCTGCAGCTGACCGGCGTTGATGTAGTCGAGGAGCTCCAGACCGGCGTGGGCCTGGAAGGTGTCCGGCGGGTCGCCCGCCTGGAGCCGGGACTGGAGCAGGTCCTTCGCCGCCGACCCGGCGCCACCGGCGACGGCCCCGTTCACGAACTCCACATCGGGGTGCTGCTCGTTGAAGACGCCGACCAGGGCGTCCAGGCCGGCCTTCTCGGAGCCGGCCGCCCACCAGGTGAAGACCTCGACGCTGCTGCCGGCGGCCCCGTCCTCACCGGAGCCGGAGTCGTTGCCGTCGTCCGAGCCGCCGCACGCCGAGAGGGTGAGGCCGGCGATGACGGCACCGGCCACCGCCATTCTGGTTCCGTGCTTGCCACGCATGTGCATTCCCTACGCCTTCGTTGCCGTACCGGGTGCCGACGGCTCCGGGAGGGGGCACCGCCGACCGGCCACCGGGAGCGTCCCCCGTGGTCCGGCGCCCATCAAAGGCCCGCCCTTCATTGAAGTCAAGAAGTGAATCCAAAGAAGCTCCGAATCGTGTCCCGGCATCGGGTCGTGTACTCAAGGAGGTGGTCGCCCCGGGGAGGGGGGCGGCCCCGGGGCGCCGGAGGCCGGCTGGGAGACCAGCGGGGCCCGCCGGCTTTCGTCGCCGTTCGTCACGGTTCGTCGGCCTTCATCGGGCTTCATCGCGGTTCGCCTCGGGGTGCCGGCGGGGCCGGGGGGTATCCTGACCGCCGTGCGCACTGACCGGGTGACACCGGGTTCGCAGACTTCACTGCGTGAGGCCAACCGAGCTCGGATCGTGGCGGCCGTCCAGCGGCGTGGGGCCCTCACGCAGATCGAGCTGGCCGGTGTCACCGGCCTGTCCCCGGCCACGGTGTCCAACATCGTCAAGGAGCTGACCGCCGCCGGGGTCCTGCACACCTCCCCCTCCACCCGCAGCGGCCGGCGGGCCCTGCAGGTCAGCCTCGCCCGCAACCTGGGCCTGGTCGCCGGCGTGCACTTCGGCAACCGCTCGCTGCGCGTCGCCCTCGCCGACGCCTCCCTGCGGGTCCTCGCCGACCAGCGGATGCCGCTCGCCCCCGATCACCGCGCCGACGTCGGCCTGCGCCGCGCCGCGCTCCTGGTCACGGAGATGGTCGAGTCGGTCGACGCCGGCCCCGAGGAACTCCTCGCGATGGGCGTGTGCATCCCCGCGCCGGTGGACCGCCGCACCGGCGGCATCACCACGGTCGGCATGATGCGCGGCTGGGACGGGATGCCCCTGCCCGAACTCCTCGGGGAGGAATTGGACGTACCGGTCGTCGTCGAGAACGACGCCAACCTCGGCGCCCTCGCCGAGACCCGTTTCGGCGCCGCCGTCGGCCACGACCCCGTGGTCTACCTGCGGGTCTCCCACGGCGTCGGCGGAGGCATCGTCCTCGGCGGTCAGCTCGTCCACGGCCGTGCGGGCGGCGCCGGTGAGATAGGGCACGTGACGATCGACGAGCACGGCCCGATCTGCCGCTGCGGCAACCGCGGCTGCCTGGAGACCTTCGTCGGCGCGCCCGCCCTCCTCGGCATGCTGGCCGGCAGCCACGGCAACCTCACCCTGGGGGACCTCATCGGCCGGGCCGCCGAGGGCGACCCCGGCTGCCGCCGCGTGCTCGCCGACACCGGACGGCACCTCGGAGTGGCCGCCGCCAACATCTGCAACCTCATCGACCCCGGGATCATCGTGGTGGGCGGGCGACTCGCGGAGGCCGGTGACCTGCTCCTGGACCCGATGCGCGCCGTCGTGGAGCAACGCACCATGCCCAGCGCCGCCGGCCCGCCCGGCGTGGCCGCCGCCGCCCTCGGCGCGGCGGCCGAGGTCCGCGGCGCGCTCGCGGTGGCCCTCGACACCGCCCGGGTCTCCGGCGCGCTGGGAGTCGGCCCGTGATCACGCCCCGCGCCCCCCGCCGCGCCGAGGGC
>NZ_VKHT01000347.1 GCF_014141535.1 Streptomyces alkaliphilus
GCTGTGTATAAGAGACAGCCCCGGACGTCAGCCGACCGTGCCCCGTCGCGCCACCGCGCGGCGGGGCCCGGTCGGCTGACGTCCGGGGCACGGCGCTCATTTACCAAGCAACGCTCACACCCGGCAAGCTCGACCTGATCGGCGGATGGCTGCCCCGACAGCCCTGGAACCCGGGTGGCTCCGACTCCGGATCCGGAGTCCGGCAGGTCGGCGCCCACCGCTTCGACGACCCGGCGGGCGAGGTGGGCTTCGAGGCCTTCCTGGTCGAGGGGGACGACGGGGTGCTGCGGCACGTGCCGATGACGTATCGCGGCGCGCCGCTGGAGGGGGCGGAGGAGTTCCCGCTCGGCACCACCGAGCACTCGGTGCTCGGCAGGCGGTGGGTGTACGACGCGTGCGGCGGCCCGGTCGGGGTGACGGCGATGATCAGGTGCGCCCTCGGGCGGCAGGACCAGGCCGAGTAGGTGATCGAGGCCGACGGGCACCGGCAGTCGCGTGAGCCCACCGTGCGCCCGGAGCGGAACGGCGAACCGCACTCCCCCGCGTTCGCCGACGTCGAGACCCCGACCTGTCGGAACGAGGGGCCCACCACGGTGGTCGGCGCGGGTGGGGAGGAACTCGTCGTCGCGCGCGCCGTCGGTACCGAGGTCGCCTCGGCGGACGCCACCGTCACCGGACGGGGGAGCGGGGGCGGCCCGGGTCGGCCCGCCGTGAAGTCCGTCGTCACCCGGAACCGCAGGTGAGGGGCGGTCGTGGCAGGGGCGATGGGTGATCTCCCGGCAGGCCACCGACAGGCGGGAGAGGCCGTCGAGCACGCCCTCCGGGCAGGGCGAGGGAGGCGAGGGCCGCTTCCTTCACAGGGGCCACGGAAATCCCCACCTGAAAACGATTTTCGTAAGCTAAGATGACTTTCGACCAAGGGCTTCTCCTTGACGCGTGCGTACGTTGTACACGTAAGGTGAGCCTTGCCTTAGTGTTTGGCCAATGTGCGCGCACAGGGGGACGCATGGCTGGTTGGGGGACGGGCGTCGCGCAGCCCCGGGGGCGGGCGGCGCTCGAGGGTTGTCTGCGATGTCGTGAGCCGCGCCCGGGCGCGGCGACCAGGATGGTCTGCTTCCCGCACGCCGGGGGCGCGGCCGGCTTCTTCTCGACATGGACGGAGGACCTGGCGCCCGATGTCGAGGTATGGGCGGTTCAGTACCCGGGGCGGCAGGATCGTTTCACCGACCCCTTCCCCGCCGACGTCGAGGAGCTGGCCGCCACCGCGGTCGAGTCGCTTCTGCGCTTACCCGACCGCCCCCTCGTCCTCTTCGGGCACAGCCTCGGGGCGCTCGTCGCCTATGAGACCGCCCGTCTGCTGGAACGGGCCCGGGGAAGATCCGTCGCGCACCTCGTCGTGTCCGGTCGGCGCGCCCCCTCGGACTTCGTGGGAGGCGACGTCCACCTGCTGTCCGACGAGTCCGTCATCGCGGAGTTGACCCGGCTGGGGGGCACCGACGAGATCGTGCTGAACAGCCCGGAGCTGCTCCGGGCGCTCCTGCCCGCCATCCGCGACGACTTCCGGTTGGCGGAAACCTACCGCCACCGGCCCGGTGCGCCGCTCCGATGCCCGGTCACCGCCGTCATCGGCACCGAGGACCCCGAGGTGAGCCGCGACCGGGCGCTCCGGTGGGCCGAGCACACCGCAGGCCCCTTCGCGCTCGAGGAACTGCCCGGGGACCACTTCTACCTGGTGCCACGGCGCCGGGCACTGCTGCGGCACCTGACGGCCCTCACCGACGCGTCCCCCTGAGACGCCCTCGGCCCGCCTCCCTCTCCCCGGGCACCGCCCGGGACTCCGAATCACGCACCCGAGCGACCGGCTCGGATCCGGACCCGTCCGGGACCCGCGCACGCGGGCCGGATCGGCGGCGCGCTGCTGCCGCCCGCACGAAGGAGACGCATTGAGTCCGACCCACGGCTACGCGGAACGCCGCGTACCGGCCGGTGCCGATCCGGTCGCCACGGTCGCCGTGCTCGCGGCGACGGCCACCGGTCCGCACGTCGGGTACGAACGCCACGGAACCGCCTCGTGGGCGGAAGGGGAGCACATCTCCGTCACGGTCACCGAGGGGGGTGCCGCGCTGCGTCCCGGGGGCGGGAAGCCCGAGCGGTGGGTGTCGGGACGGCCCATGGAGGCCCTCGACCGGGCCCTGTCGCTCATCGACGTGAACGGCTGGGCGGCGTACGGCTGGGCGGGCTTCGAGCTGGCCCATGCCCTCTCCGGCCCGCCACACGGGGCCGCCGACGCCGAGGGGCTTCCGGAGTTGATGCGCCTGATGGTGCCCGCCCGGGAGATCCGTCTCGACGGGGAAACGGCCCTGCTCCGCTCGCTGGACCCGGCCGACCTCGACGAGTTGGAGCTGCGGCTGGCCGCGGCACGTGTCCGGGCGGACTCCTGGGCGCCGACCCCGGACCCCGCGGTGGCGGCGGATGTGGATGACCACGGCGGCGAGGCGTACCGGACGGCGGTGGCGCGTGCCGTGGCCGACATCCGGTCCGGCCTCCTGGAGAAGGTGATCCTGTCCCGGCCGGTGCCGGTGACCCGCCCGCTCGACCTGCCCGCCACCTATCTGGTGGGACGTCGGGCGAACACCCCCGCCCGTTCCTTCGTCCTGCGGCTCGGTGGCTGGGAGGTCGCGGGCTTCAGCCCCGAGATCGTCGCCGAGGTGACGGCCGACGGGGTGGTGCGCACCCAGCCGCTCGCCGGAACCCGTGCCCGGCACGGCCTCGCCGACGCCGATCTCGCGCTGCGGGACGAGCTGACGCGCGACCCGAAAGAGGTGTACGAGCACGCGGTCTCCGTGCGTCTGGCGGCCGACGAACTGGCCGGGGTCTGCGCGCCCGGGACGGTGTGCGTCCGGGAGTTCATGAACGTCAAGGAGCGGGGAAGCGTCCAGCACCTCGGCTCCGAGCTCACCGGACGGCTCGCCGAGGGGCGGCGTCCGTGGGAGGCGTTCGCCGCGCTGTTTCCCGCCGTGACCGCCTCCGGGATACCCAAGTCCGCGGCGTACGGGCTCATCCGGGATGCCGAACCGGAGCCGCGCGGTCTGTACAGCGGAGCCGTGCTCGCGGCGGACCGCGACGGTTCGATCGACGCGGCACTGGTGCTGCGCAGTGTGTACCGACGGGACGGACGCACCTGGCTGCGGGCCGGCGCGGGCGTCGTCGCCCAGTCCGATCCGGAGCGGGAGATGGAGGAGACCCGGGAGAAACTGCGCGGTGTCTCCCGGCATCTGGTGTCCGCGGACGGCTCCCGGAAGTCCGTCGCGTCGGCCGCCACGCGGGTACGGGGGCGGGCATGAGCGGGGCGCCCCTGCGGGTGGTGGTGGCCGGTACGTCGTTCGGGCGGGTCTATCTCGACGCCGTGCTGTCGGCTCCCGAGCACTTCCGGCTCGCGGGCGTCCTGGTCCGGGGCGGCGACTACTCACGCGCGCTCGCCGAGCGGCACGGGGTGCCGCTGTTCACCTCCGTGGCCGAGGTCCCGGAGGAGGTCGACATCGCCTGCGTGGTGGTGCGCTCCGGGGCGACCGGGGGGCCCGGCTCGCGGATCGCGCGGGCACTGCTGGCCCGGGGGATCCACGTGCTCCAGGAACACCCCGTGCACACCGCCGAGATCACCGAGTGCGTGCGGGCGGCGCGGGAGGGCGGGTCGGCTTACGCGGTGAACACGCTCCACCCCGATCTCGTGCCCGTCCGCCGCTTCCTCGCGGCGGCCGAGGTGGTGCGGCGACGACAGGGGATCCGCTTCGTCGACGCCGTGTGCAACAGCCAGGTCGCGTATCCGCTGCTCGATGTGATCGGCCGGGCGGTCGGGGCCCTGCGCCCCTGGTCGTTCGACGAACCCGTCCGGACGGCCGGGCAGCCGTTCACGAGCCTGAACGCCGTCGTGGGCGGTGTGCCGGTCACGCTGCGGGTGCAGAACCAGGTGCACCCCGAGGATCCCGACAACCACTCCTACCTGATGCACCGCGTCGCGCTCGGCTGCGAGGGCGGGGTGCTGACCCTCGCCGACACGCACGGGCCGGTGCTGTGGAACGCCCGCATGCACGCGCCCCGCGACGCGACCGGGCGGCTGGTGATGAGCGGTGAGCGTGTCGACCGCCTGAAGGAACCCAGCACCACCGTCCTGGGCCCCGCCGGCACGAGCACCTTCCACGACGTGTTCACCGGACTGTGGCCGGACGCCGTACGACGCTCCCTGCTCCGCCTGTGCGAGGACATCGCCCGCCCGGAACGCCGGGCCGGGAGCGGCCAGTGGGCACTCGGCGTCTCCCGTGCCTGGGCCGACCTGACGGCACGGCTCGGCATGCCCGAACTGATCAGGCCCGGGGAGCCGGAGTCGCTGCCCACCGCCGAACTGACCGCCGCCGTCGAAGGGCTGGAGCCGTGAGGCGCGCCGTCTCCCGGGGCCGCCGGTGCAGCCATGTGCTGATCCGCGTGGACGACCTGCGCCGGGCGGTACGGGACTACCGCGAACTCGGTTTCGAGGTGCGCTACGCCACGGCCGAGCACAAGGCGCAACACGCCCACATCTGGTTCCCCGAGGGGCCGATCATCGAGTTGCTGACCACCCCGGCGGGCGCCCGGTGGTTCAAGTGGCCGATGACGCTGATCGGGGGCCGCGGTTCCGGGGAGCGCATGGTCCGCTGGTCACGCGAGCCCGAGGGGTTCGTCGACGTGGCCCTGGTCACCGGGGGGCCGGACCTCCGCGCCGACCTGGCCGAACTACGGGGCGTCGGGGTGCCGTTCGGCCGCGCGGTGCCGTGGAGGCGCACCCCGCCCGGCGGCGAGCCCACCCGCTTCCGGTTCGCCTACCCCCGGCAGGACCGGCTGCCGTTCC
>NZ_VKHT01000348.1 GCF_014141535.1 Streptomyces alkaliphilus
CCTCCCGGCCCCTCCCGAGCCGCGACACCCGCGTGAGGGACCCGTTCGCGCGGGTCGGCGGGTTCCCGTGGCGGGACGCCCGGTGAACCCCGTCACAACCGCACGCCGTCGGAAGGTTTCGTGGTGAGCCAGCCCTTCACCCATCTCCATGTCCACACCCAGTACTCCCTGCTGGACGGGGCGGCGCGGTTGAAGGACATGTTCGCGGCGTGCGAGCAGATGGAGATGTCGCACATCGCGATCACCGACCACGGCAACCTGCACGGCGCCTACGACTTCTTCCACAAGGCGAAGGACGCGGGCATCGTGCCGATCATCGGTATCGAGGCATATCTGGCGCCGGAGTCCCGCCGCTACACCCGACCCGTGAAGTGGGGCGCCCCGCACCAGAAGGGCGACGACGTCGCCGGTGCCGGCGCCTACACCCACATGACCATGTGGGCGCGCAACCGCGAGGGTCTGCACAACCTCTTCCGCGCCCAGTCCCGCGCCGGGCTGGAGGGCTACTTCCGCAAGCCCCGCATGGACCGCGAACTCCTGGCCGAGTACTCCGAGGGCCTGATGGCCACCACCGGCTGTCCCTCGGGCGAGATCAGCACCCGGATCCGGCTGGGGCAGATGGACGAGGCGATCAAGGCGGCCGGGGAGTACCAGGACATCTTCGGCCGGGAGAACTTCTTCGTCGAGCTGATGGACCACGACATCGACATCGACAAGCGGGCGCGTGCCGGGCTGGAGGAGATCGCCCGCAGGATCAACGCCCCCTTCGTGGTCACCAACGACAGCCACTACACGTACGAGCACGAGTCGACGGCCCACGACACGCTGTTGTGCATCCAGACCGGCAGCAACCTCTCCGACCCGGACCGCTTCAAGTTCGACGGCTCCGGCTACTACCTGAAGTCGGCGGCGCAGATGTACGCGATCGACTCCTCCGACGCCTGGCAGGAGGGCTGCCGCAACACGCAGCTGCTGATCGCCGACCGCATCGACACCGAGGGCATGTTCAAGCCCCGGAACCTGATGCCCCGCTTCGACGTGCCCGAGGGCTACGACGAGGTCTCCTGGTTCCAGGAAGAGGTCCGCCGGGGCATGGAGCGCCGCTACCCGGGCGGGGTCCCGGAGGACCGGCAGCGGCAGGCCGCCTACGAGATGGGCGTCATCATCGAGATGGGGTTCCCCGGCTACTTCCTCGTGGTCGCGGACTTCATCATGTGGGCCAAGAACAACGGCATCGCGGTCGGCCCGGGCCGTGGCTCGGCGGCCGGCTCGATCGTCGCGTACGCCATGGGAATCACCGACCTGGACCCCATCGACCACGGGCTGATCTTCGAACGGTTCCTCAACCCCGAGCGCGTCTCCATGCCCGATGTCGACATCGACTTCGACGAGCGCCGGCGCGGTGAGGTGATCCGGTACGTCACCGAGAAGTACGGCGCCGACAAGGTCGCCATGATCGGCACGTACGGCACCATCAAGGCGAAGAACGCGATCAAGGACTCCGCCCGGGTACTGGGCTACCCGTACGCGGTGGGCGACCGGATCACCAAGGCCATGCCGGCCGACGTCCTGGGCAAGGGCATCCCGCTGTCCGGCATCACCGACAAGAACCACCCCCGGTACGCCGAGGCGGCGGAGATCCGCTCGATGTACGAGAACGAGCCGGACGTCACCAAGGTCATCGACGCCGCCCGTGGTATCGAGGGACTGGTCCGCCAGATGGGCGTGCACGCCGCCGGTGTGATCATGTCCAGCGAGCCGCTGATCGACCACGTCCCGGTCTTCTCGCCCAAGAACGACGGCGTCGTCGTCACCCAGTGGGATTACCCCAGCTGCGAGGCGCTGGGCCTGCTGAAGATGGACTTCCTGGGCCTGCGCAACCTCACGATCATGGACGACGCCCAGAAGGCCATCAAGGCCAACAAGGGCATCGACATCAAACTGCTGGACCTGCCGCTGGACGACGCGAAGACCTACGAGCTGCTCCAGCGCGGCGACACGCTCGGTGTCTTCCAGTTCGACGGCGGTCCGATGCGCTCGCTGCTGCGGATGATGAAGCCCGACAACTTCGAGGACATCTCCGCGGTCTCGGCCCTGTACCGGCCGGGCCCGATGGGCATGAACTCGCACATCAACTACGCGCTGCGCAAGAACGGCCAGCAGGAGGTCACCCCGATCCACCCGGAGCTGGAGGAGCCGCTCCGGGAGGTTCTGGACATCACCCACGGCCTGATCGTCTACCAGGAGCAGGTGCAGAAGGCCGCCCAGGTGCTGGCCGGCTACTCGCTGGGCCAGGCCGACCTGCTGCGTCGCGCGATGGGCAAGAAGAAGCAGGAGGTCCTGGACAAGGAGTTCGTGCCCTTCCAGGCCGGCATGCGCGAGCGCGGCTACTCCGACGAGGCGATCAAGGCCGTGTGGGACGTGCTGGTGCCGTTCGCCGGCTACGCCTTCAACAAGGCGCACTCCTCCGCCTACGGCCTGGTCACCTACTGGACCGCCTACCTGAAGGCGAACTACCCGGCCGAGTACATGTCCGCGCTGCTGACCTCGGTGCGCGACGACAAGGACAAGTCGGCGATCTACCTCAACGAGTGCCGCCGCATGGGCATCAGGGTGTTGCCGCCGGACGTCAACGAGTCGGACGCCAATTTCACCCCCCGTGGCGATGACGTGATCGTCTTCGGCCTGACGGCGGTGCGGAACGTCGGTCAGAACGTCGTGGACTCGATCATCCGCAGTCGCACCGCGAAGGGGAAGTACAGCTCCTTCCCGGACTTCCTGGACAAGGTCGAGGCGGTGGTCTGCAACAAGCGCACCATCGAGTCGCTGATCAAGGCGGGCGCCTTCGACGCCCTGGGCCACACCCGCAAGGGCCTGACCGCGCACTTCGAGCCGATGATCGACAACGTGGTGCAGGTCAAGCGCAAGGAGGCCGAGGGCCAGTTCGACCTGTTCGGCGGCATGGGCGACGCGGACGGCGACGAGGGCCCGGGCTTCGGCATGGACGTGGAGTTCACCGACGAGGAGTGGGAGAAGACCTACCTCCTCGCGCAGGAGCGCGAGATGCTCGGCCTCTACGTCTCCGACCACCCGCTGTTCGGCATCGAACACGTGCTCAACGAGAAGGCGGACGCGGCGGTCGCCCAGCTCACCAGCGGCGACTTCTCCGACGGCTCGGTGGTCACCATCGGTGGCATCATCTCCGGCCTCCAGCGCAAGATGACCAAGCAGGGCAACCCGTGGGCGATCGCCACCGTGGAGGACCTGGCGGGTTCCATCGACTGCATGTTCTTCCCCGCCACCTACCAGTTGGTCTCCACCCAGCTGGTCGAGGACGCGGTGGTCTTCGTCAAGGGCCGCCTGGACAAGCGGGAGGACGTGCCGCGCCTGGTCGCCATGGAACTGATGGTCCCCGACCTCAGCGAGGCGTCGGCCAACGCGCCGGTGACCATCACCATTCCCGCGGTCCGCGTCACCCCGCCGCTGGTCCAGCAGCTGGGTGAGGTCCTCGGGCAGCACCGGGGCGCCACCGAGGTGCGCGTGCGACTCCAGGGCAGCCGCTCCACCACCCTCCTGCGGCTGGACCGTCACCGGGTGCAGCCCGACCCGGCCCTCTTCGGCGACCTCAAGGCACTGCTGGGCCCGGCCTGCCTGGCGAGCTGAGTTCACCGTCGGGTCGGCGGGGGAGGGGGCGGGCCGCGCCGCCCCTCCGCCGCCCCGCCCGGTGCTCCGGGAGCGATGGTCCGCCACGCCGAGAATCGCCCCCGGAACCTTGAACGCCCCGCGGTCGGGCAGACTCTGGGAAGCCGCCGGTTCCGGGGCGGGACGGCGAACGCCGGTCGTGGAACGCGTGACGGGGGCGCGAACGGAACCCGCGGGTCCGGGAACGGGCGTGGCGGAGCCGAGGAGAGTACAGAGAGAGGGGCCCCCGTGGATCGCTGCGTGGTACTCGTCGACGCCGGGTACCTCCTGGGCGCCGCGGCGAGCCTGCTGGCGGGTGAGCCCTCCCGCTCCCGGATCGCGGTGGACCACACCGCCCTCATCCGGGGGCTGCGGGAGCGGGCCCGCGCCGAAACCGGCTGCGAGTTGCTGCGCATCTACTGGTTCGACGGCGCCCCCGACCGCGTCCCCCAGCCCGAGCACCGTCGGCTGCGCGTGATGCCCCGGGTCACCGTGCGGCTCGGTGCCCTGACCCGAAGCGACGGGCGATGGGCACAGAAGGGCGTGGACGCCGCGATGCACGCGGAACTCACCGAATTGGCCCGCAACCGGGCCTGTGCCGACATCGTGCTGGTCACCGGCGACGGGGACCTGCTGCCCGGTCTGATGTCGGCCAAGGAGCACGGCGTCGCCGTCCACCTGTGGGCCGTGCAGGCCGCGGACGGGGACTACAACCAGAGCGAGGACCTGGTCGCGGAGGCCGACGAGCGGCGGGTGCTGGACCGGGAGTGGATCACCCGCTCGATCAGGGTCCGCGACGCCCTGCTCTCCGGGCCCGGACAGGGGCACACGCGGCCGGAGATCGCGGCGATCCTCTCCGCGCCGCTCCCCGAGGCCGGCGGTGCCCGGGACCACCGTCCCGGCGGGGCGGAACCCTCCCGCAACGGTTCCGGTCCCCGAGCCGACCCGACCTGTCCGCTCCCCCCGGGCGGGGCGGGACATCGGGACGGCGTCGCCCACCGCAACGGTTCCCAACCCCTCGCGGACATCGTCCACGGTGACCCCCGCGACGGGGGCGACCGCGACGGTGCCCCCCGCGACGGTACCCGCGGTGGGGGCGCCGACGCGGACGGCGTGCGGGCCAACGGCGTCGGGCCGGGCCGCCCCCTCCCCGGCCGGGCCGTACCCACACCGCGTGATCTCGCCCAGTTCGGCCG
>NZ_VKHT01000349.1 GCF_014141535.1 Streptomyces alkaliphilus
CGGCAGAACGCCCACCCGCGAACCCTCCCTCGCGCGGGTGATCTCCCGCAAGAACGCTCGAAACGGCTCCCACCTGCGAGAACACTCAACCCCCCGGGGCGGACGGTGAAGTAGTTGCCCCCGGGACGGACGGGGGATCCGACCCGGGAAACCACCCCCGACATGGGAGAACGAAGAAGTGCGACGCGCGGGAAACCCCACCCCCGATTTCCCTGCGACGACCACTGGTCGCGCCGTTCATTCGATGAAAAGTGAGCGATCATACCCGAGGACACACCCGGGGCAGCCGGAAACGAAGTGTTCATCGGATTTGGCTACGAACCTCTTGATTCGTGCCCTAGCCTCTAACCCTCCGCAACGACCACCCGGGCCAGGGGAGGGCCCGGGAAATCGACGGTGGGGGGGCATGAGCGGTGGGCGTCGACGCCTGCCCGCGTGGCTGCTCCCCCATGGGGATTGAGAAACACCACGCCGGGGGGCGTGGCAGGTCCCTGGAGGGGTCTTGTTCACCGCTGTTTTCGTCGTCATCGTCTCGTTGGCGCTCTTCTGGATGGCCGCCTTCACGCTCTGGTGGCAGATGCACGCCTGGCGCACGCCGGAGGTGCTGGAGGCCACCCGGTTCGGCAGCCCCGACGGGGACGCCCATCTGTCGTTCTCCCTGCTGGTGCCCGCGCGGCACGAGCAGGAGGTGCTGGAACACACCGTCCGCCGTCTGCTCCGTTCCCACCACCGGGACTACGAGGTCCTGGTGATCGTCGGTCACGACGACCCGGGGACCACCGAGGTCGCCGAACGGGTCGCCCGGGAGGCGGGCGGCCGGGTGCGGGTCATCGTCGATCACCACCCGACCAAGAACAAACCGAAGGCCCTCAACACCGCGCTCCCGCACTGCCGCGGGGACGTGGTCGGGGTCTTCGACGCCGAGGACCAGGTCCACCCGGACCTGCTCTCCCACGTCGACCACGCCTTCCGCTCCACCGGCGCCGACGTGGTGCAGGGCGGCGTGCAGCTGATCAACTTCCACTCCAGCTGGTACAGCCTGCGCAACTGCCTGGAGTACTTCTTCTGGTTCCGCAGCCGGCTGCACCTGCACGCGAGCAAGGGCTTCATCCCGCTGGGCGGCAACACCGTCTTCGTCCGCACCGAGGTGCTGCGGGAGGCGGACGGCTGGGACGAGAACTGCCTGGCCGAGGACTGCGACCTCGGTGTCCGGCTCTCCAGCGCCGGCAAGCGGGTGGTGGTGGCCTACGACGCCGAGATGGTCACCCGCGAGGAGACCCCCGACTCGCTGATGGGTCTGCTCAAGCAGCGCACCCGCTGGAACCAGGGCTTCCTTCAGGTCTACCGCAAACGCGACTGGCGCCGCCTGCCCGGCTTCGGACAGCGGATGCTGGCCCGCTACACCCTGATGACCCCTTTCCTGCAGGCCTTCACGGGCGTGGTCATCCCGCTGAACGTGGCGGCGGGCGTACTGCTCGACGTCCCCGTCGGCGTCGCCATGATCTCCTTCCTGCCGCTGCTCACGATGACCGTCACCTTCGTCTTCGAGATCGTCGGGCTGCACGACTTCGGCCGGCAGTACGGCTTCCGCATCCGACTCGCGCACTACCTCAAGCTCATCGTCGGCGGCCCCTTCTACCAGGTCCTGCTGGCCGGCGCGGCGATCCGCGCGGTCTGGCGGGAGCAGCGGGGCCGCGACGAGTGGGAGCTGACCCGGCACACCGGCGCGCACCTCACCCGAGAGGACATCCAGAGGTGACCACCACACTTCCCGCGCTGACCGATTCCTCTTCGACATCGGATTCCCCGGCCGCCTCGCCGACCGCGCCCCCGAAGTCCCCGCCGGGAACCGGGAGACGCGCGACCTCCCCCGCCCGGCGTCCCGCGCCGGTGCGCACCGGCCGGACCGACGCCCTGCTGTGCACGGCGCTGCTGGTCGTGATCATGGTCGTGCAGGCCTGGAACATCTCGCACTTCCCCGGCCTGAGCGACGACGAGGGCACCTACCTCGCCCAGGCCCGGGCCGTGCAGGAGGGCGACGGCCTGGCCCACTACACCTACTGGTACGACCACCCCCCGCTGGGGTGGATCCAACTCGCCGCCCTGACGCGGGTCCCCGCCTGGATCGCTCCCGAGGCGATGACGGTGGGGACGATGCGGTACGCCATGCTCGGCGTCTCGGCGGCCTGCGCGATCCTCGTCTACCTGCTCGCCCGGCGGTCGCGGCTGCCGATGTGGGCCGCGGCCCTGGCGATGGTGCTCTTCGGGCTCTCGCCGCTGTCCGTGGTGCTCCAGCGGCAGATCTTCCTGGACAACATCGCGGTGATGTGGATGCTGCTGGCCTTCTGGCTGGCGTCCTCGCCCAACCGTCACCTGTGGCACCACTTCGCGGCCGGGATCGCCGGGGCGGTGTCGGTGCTCACCAAGGAGACGATGCTGCTGGTGCTGCCGGCACTGCTGGTGACGATGTGGCGGCACAGTCACCGCGACACCCGCAAGTTCGCCGTCAGCGGGGCGATCACCGGCTGCGCGTTGATCGGCCTGTTGTATCCGCTGTACGCGCTGCTCAACCACGAGCTTTTCCCCGGCTCCCGGCACGTGTCGCTGATCGAGGGCGCGATCTACCAACTGACCCGGCCCGGCTCGGGCTCGGTGTTCGACCCGACCTCCGACTCGCACAGCGTGCTGCGCGACTGGCTGTACTACGACTGGGTGCTGCCGATCGGCGGGCTGGCCGGCGCGGTGGTGGTGCTGTGCGCGACGCGATGGTCGGTGACCGCGCGGGCGATGGCCGGTCCGGCGCTGGTGGTGGTGATCCTGGCGGTGGTCGCGTCGCGGCCCTCGGGCTACCTGCCGGCGATGTACGTCATCCAGGCCCTGCCGTTCCTGGCGCTGCTGCTGGCCGCGCTGGTGGCGAGCGTCGCTCACCTGATCCTGCGGCGCGGCCGGCCGACCGGCCGCGGCCGGGAGGGCCGGTGGTTCACCACCGCCCGGTGGACGGCGGCCGGCGTGCTCGCGGTCGGTTCCCTGCTGCCGGTCGTGCCGCAGTGGTACGACGGCAACCGCACGGCGATGACCGAGGACGTCAACGCGGGCTACCGGGCCGCCGCCGCCTGGATGCGCGAGGAGGTGCCGAACCCGGCCGAGGTCCGGGTGCTGGTGGACGACGCGCTGTGGCTGGATCTGGTGCACGCGGGCTACGAGCCCGGCCCCGGAGCCATCTGGTTCTACAAGGCCGACCTGGACCCGGCGGTGACGCGCACCCTGCCGAACGGGTGGCGGGACGTGGACTACGTGGTCGCGTCCCCGACCGTGCGGCGCGACGCCGTGGACCTGCCCATCGTCAGGGGCGCAATCGAGAACTCGACGCCGGTGGCCGTCTTCGGCACCGGTGAGGACCGGATCGAGATCCGGCGGATCGCGGGAGGCGACCGATGACCACGCACCACTCCGCCGGTGTGCCCACCGGCTTCCCCGGCGCCCCGGTCCCTCCGGTCGCGTCGGCCGACGCGACCGGAACGACCGTGCCGGATGTCCCGCCGTCCCACCGGGTCGGGCCGCCCGGGGGCCACCGGGAACCCGCCCCCCGGGCGACGCCGGCACCGGACCCGCTCGCGGTGCCGGACCCCCTGGCCCCCGTCCGCGCCGGAACCCTGACCCTGATCGTGCCGACCTTCAACGAGGCGGGCAACATCCGCGAACTGCTGCGGCAGTTGGGCGAGGCCCTGCCGGCCGGAGGCCGCTGCCGGGTGGTCTTCGTCGACGACAGCACCGACGAGACGCCGCGGATCATCGAGGAGGCGGCGCCGAACTGCCCGTTCCCGGTGTCGGTGATCCATCGCGAGACGCCCACCGGCGGCCTGGGCGGCGCGGTGGTGGAGGGGATGCGGGCCGCCGACACCGACTGGCTCGCCGTCATGGACGCCGATCTGCAACACCCCCCGTCGCTGGTGCCGGAGTTGATCGCCACCGGGGAGCGCACCGGCGCCGATCTGGTGGTGGCCAGCCGCTACATTCCCGGCGGCAGCCGGGAGGGGTTGGCCGGCGGCTACCGGGTGGCGGTCTCCCGGGGGGCGACCGGGCTGACGAAGGGGTTGTTCCCCCGCCGGCTGCGGGGGGTCAGCGACCCGATGAGCGGGTTCTTCGCGATCCGGCGGGAGATCGTCACGGCGGAGGCGCTCCAGCCGCTGGGTTACAAGATCCTGTTGGAGCTGGCGGTGCGCTGCCGGCCGCGCACCGTCGCCGAGGTGCCGTTCGTCTTCCAGGACCGGTTCGCCGGTGAGTCGAAGTCCACCGCGAAGGAGGGGATGCGCTTCCTGCGGCACCTGGTGTCGCTGCGCACCACCTCGGCGACGGCCCGGATGGTGGCGTTCGGGCTGATCGGGATCACCGGGTTCCTGCCGAACCTGCTGGCCCTGTACCTGCTGACCACCGGCGGCATGCACTACCTGCCGGCGGTGATCCTGGCCAATCAGTGCGGTGTGGCCTGGAACTTCCTGTTGTCGGAGAGCCTGCTCTTCCGCGACCGGCGCGGTCACCGGCACTGGGCGGACCGGGCGGGGCGGTTCACGCTGCTGGCCAACGCCGACCTGATCCTGCGCGTGCCGCTGATCGCGCTGCTGGTGGAGAGCGTGGGGGTGGCGGTGCTGCCGGCGACCGGCCTGGCGCTGCTGGTGACCTTCCTGCTGCGGTTCGTCGCGACCGAGGTGCTGGTGTACCTGCCGCGGCGCGGGCGGGGCGGGCGCGACCGCGCCGGCCGGGGCTGAGTCCGGTGCGCCGGCGCCCGGGTCCCCCGGCGCCGGCGTCCGGCACCGCCCCGTCCACACCACCGAACCGCACCCATCGTCGCGCTCGTTCCGCCGCCGGGCCCCTTCCC
>NZ_VKHT01000035.1 GCF_014141535.1 Streptomyces alkaliphilus
GGAGACCGGGAACGGCACCGGGGGGAGCGGAACCGGGGACAGCGACGAGCACAGCGACAACCGCGACAACCGGAACGAGGAGGACAACGGGGGCGGGCCCCCCACCGGGGAGGCCGAGGTCCCGGAGGGGTCCGGGGACACACCGGAGTCGGACCCCCGGAGGTCGCCGGGCGAGACCGGCTCGGGAACCTCGTGGAAGCTCACCGCCCGGAAGGGGATCAAGCGATGACCGAGTCGGGACGGGTGATCCCCCGGGTGCTGGTGCACCGGAGCGCGGAGGTGCTCGCGGCGGCCGCCGCCGCCCGCCTGTTGACCCGCGTCGTCGACGCGCAGGGTGAACGGGGTTCCGCGTCGGTGGTCCTGACCGGCGGCCGCAACGGCATCGCCCTGCTGCGGGCCGTGGCCGCCTCCCCGGCCCGGGAGGCGGTGGATTGGTCGCGGGTGGACCTGTGGTGGGGTGACGAGCGGTACCTGCCGGTCGGGCATCCGGACCGCAACGAGACGCAGGCCCGGGAGGCGTTGCTGGACTCGCTGCCGCTGGACCCGGCACGGGTGCACGCCATGCCGGCCGCCGACCCCGACAGCGATCCGGCCGCGCTCGGGGCGCTGGAGGCCGCCGCCGAGCGGTACGCCGCCGAACTCGCGGCGGCCTCACCGGACGGGAGCGGCCTTTTCGAGCCGGACGTCCTGCTGCTGGGCGTGGGACCGGACACCCATGTGGCCTCCCTCTTCCCCGATCACCCCGCGCTGGGGGAGAGCGGGCGCGCGGTGGTGGCGGTGCGAGGCGCGCCGAAGCCGCCGGCGGAGCGGATCAGCCTGACGCGTCCGGCCATCCTGGGTGCGCGCGAGGTCTGGTTGCTGGCCGCCGGGGAGGACAAGGCGGGGGCGGTGGCCACCGCCCTGTCGGGGGCCGACGGCGCCTCGGTACCCGCGGCGGGGGTGCACGGCACGGAGCGGACGTTGTGGCTGCTGGACACGGCGGCCGCGGCGCAGCTGCCGGAACGGATCCGCCCGCCCATCACCGGCTGAGCGGCCCCGGCCGCTCGCGGCCCGGCCCCGACCCGAAGACGGCCCCCGTCCCGCCGAAGATCGGCGGGACGGGGGCCGTCGCACGGTTCCGGGTGCGGACGCCGGCCACCGGGCCGGGCGGCTCAACGCCCGCGCAGTTCGCGGTACCGGGCGACCAGGGCCGCGGTGGAGGCGTCCAGACCGGACACCTCGGCGCCCTCGGTGAGCGCCGGCTCCACCCGCTTGGCCAGGACCTTGCCCAGCTCGACGCCCCACTGGTCGAAGGAGTCGATGTTCCACACCGCGCCCTGGACGAAGACCTTGTGCTCGTACAGCGCGACGAGTTGTCCCAGCACGGAGGGGGTCAGCCGGGGGGCCAGGATCGTGGTGGTGGGACGGTTGCCCCGGAAGGTGCGATGCGGCACAAGCTCCCCGGTGACACCCTCGGCCCGGACCTCCTCGGCGGTCTTGCCGAAGGCCAGGGCCTGCCCCTGGGCGAAGAGGTTGGCCATCAGCAGGTCGTGGTGGTCCCGCAGTCGGGGGGAGAGCTCGGCCACCGGCCGGGCGAAGCCGATCAGGTCGGCCGGGACGAGCTTGGTGCCCTGGTGCAGCAACTGGTAGTAGGCGTGCTGACCATTGGTGCCCGGGGTGCCCCAGACGATCGGACCGGTCTGCCAGCGCACCGGCTCGCCGTCCCGATCCACGGACTTGCCGTTGGACTCCATGTCCAGCTGCTGGAGGTAGGCGGGGAACTTCCCCAGGTAGTGGGAGTAGGGCAGTACCGCGTGCGACTGGGCGTCGTGGAAGGCGTTGTACCAGATGCCCAGCAGACCCATGAGGAGCGGGGCGTTGGCCGCCGGCGGAGCGGTGCGGAAGTGCTCGTCGACGGTGTGGAAGCCGGCCAGCATGTCGTGGAAGTTGTCCGGGCCGATGCCGACCATCAGCGCCAGGCCGATCGCCGAGTCGTAGGAGTACCGGCCCCCGACCCAGTCCCAGAACTCGAACATGTTGGCGGTGTCGATGCCGAAGGCGGCGACCTCGGCGGCGTTGGTGGAGACCGCCACGAAGTGGCGGGCGACCGCCTCCTCGTCGGCGTCCGGGCCCAGTCCCTCCAGCAGCCAGGCCCGGGCCGAGCGGGCGTTGGTGATCGTCTCGATGGTGGTGAAGGTCTTGGAGGCCACCACGAAGAGCGTCTCGGCGGGGTCCAGTCCCCGCAGCGCCTCGTGCAGGTCCGAGCCGTCCACGTTGGAGACGAAGCGGATGGCCACCTCCCGGCTGGCGTAGGGGCGCAGGGCCTCGTAGGCCATGGCCGGGCCCAGGTCGGAGCCGCCGATGCCGATGTTGACGACCGTGCGGATGCGCCGACCGGTGTGCCCGGTCCACTCCCCCGAGCGGACGCGCTCGGCGAAGGCGCCCATGCGGTCCAGGACGGCGTGCACGGCGGGCACGACGTTCTCCCCGACACCCCCGCCGTCCCCGCCGTCGCCGACCACCCGGATCTCGGCGTCCCGGGGCGCCCGCAGCGCGGTGTGCAGTACCGCCCGGTCCTCGGTGGTGTTGATCCGCTCCCCGCGGAACATCGCGTCCCGCAGCCCGGTCACGTCCGTCGCGGCGGCCAGGTCGAGCAACAGACGCAGTGTCTCGTCGGTGATGAGGTGCTTGGAGAAGTCGATGTGGAGGTCACCGGCCCGCACCGTGTGGCGCTCCGCCCGTCCCGGGTCCTTGGCGAACAGTTCCCGGAGGTCGACCTCCCCCAGCTCCTCCCGGTGCTTCGCCAAGTCGTGCCACTCCGGCATCCGGTCGAGCCCCGTCCGGCCTGCTGCGTTCATCGTGCGTTTCCAGCCCATCTCTCGCTGTGCGGTCCCCGCCGGGGCCCACGCTAGTCGATCCCGGGTCCGGTCGATCCCGGTGTACGGAGCCGGACGATCGGCCGCGTCCCGGGGCCGCGGCCGATCAGCGCGCCCGCAGGAAGGCGCTGGTGGCGACCCTGCCGACCCACTCGAGGCGGCCGTCACCGCGTTTGAGGTGGCGGTCGGTGGCCTCCTGCACGCCGGGCCATTGCCGGGCCCCGTAGTCGTCGAGGACCACCACCGCGCCCGGCGCGGTGATCGTCTCCACCCACTCCAGATCGGCCGCCACCCCCTCGGCGGTGTGGTCGCCGTCCACCACGATCAACCCGTAGGAACGGTCCGAGGCCGCCGTACGCACCTCCGGGTCGCCCGACAGCCCCCGGCACAGCCGCGTCCGGTCGGGGTCCACCCCGGCCAGCGCGAGGTTGGAACGCACCAGGGCCTCGGTGATGGGCACCCCGGAGGCGTCCTCCCGCAGCTCCCTGCCGCCCTGGAGCTGTCGGGGCGCCACCGGGTCCACGAGGGTGAGCCGGTAGTCGTTCCCGCTCCGCAGCACCTGGCGGACCAGGGCCCCGGCGAACAGACCGTAGAGACAACCGATCTCCAGGATCTCCCCGTTCGGCGGGCGCAGCAGGGGAACGGCGGCGAGCTTGCCGACGATGTTGGGGGTGGAGCCGGCGACGCGTCCCACCCCCCGGTTCTCCACCTCCACCAGGGTGCGGTGTGCGATGACCACCTCGCGCGGCGCGACACCGCGCGGATCCCCGAGGTCGGCGAGTTCGGCGGCGAGCATGCGCATCCGGTCGGGATCGACACGACGGTCCCGACGCCCCTCCGGGCCGAAGATCGCCTCCACCGTCGCCCGGACGACCGGGTCGGCGGCGGGGTCGGCGGCGTTGGGCGGGCCGCCGGGGCCGACGCCCGGGGCGCCGCCGGACCGCAGGGCCGACACCTCGGCGCGGAGTTCCTCCACGGCCCGTCGCAGTTCGGCCACGGTGCGCCCCCGCTCCCCACCGGTGTGGCGGATACGGCGGTCGATGCGGGAATCGAGTGCCCGCAGAACGGGGCGCAGGGCTTGCCTGAGCAGAAGGGGGGGCTTGGCCATGGGAGGACGTTAATGAGCCCCGCCGCGGCTCGCCGCACGGACGGCGCGGGCTTCACAGGACCTTCTCCCGCCGGTAAGCCGGCGTTCCCCGGGGCCGGGCCCTCACGGCGGCGGGGGCTTCACCGGGCGCCCCGGAGAGCGGTCGGACGCCGCGCCCCGGCCCTCAGATCTCGCCGCGGAGCTTGGCGAGCGCCTCGGCGAGGATGGCCTCGCCGTCGGCCTCGCTGCGTCGCTCACGGACGTACGCCAGGTGTGTCTTGTAGGGCTCGTTGCGCGGCGGGTCCGGCGGGTTGTCACGGTTCTGACCGGCGGGGAAGCCGCAGCGCGGGCAGTCCCAACCATCCGGGATCTGCGCGTCGCTGGCGAAGCTCGGCCGCGTCTCGTGTCCGTTCGCGCACCAGAACGAGACCCTCAGACGGGGCGCGGATTCCCCGCGCTCGGCCTCGCCCATGGGCCCCGCGCCGACCCGGCTGCCCCGGATCGCGTTGCCACCTGCCACGGTCTGACTCCCTGCCTCACGTGCTGCGAAGTTGCCCCAGTGTATGTGAGGTTCCCCCCCGCGCAGGACCCGTGGTAACGAACGATGCCGGGGTGTGATCACCCCCGGCCGGTTCGTCGCGGGAAAGGTCAGTTCTTGACCAGGAGACCCAGGACCACGATGATCGCGAACCAGATCAGGCCCACGACGACGGTGATCCGGTCCAGGTTCCGCTCGGCCACCGAGGAACCACCGACGGAGGACTGCATGCCGCCACCGAACATGTCGGAGAGGCCGCCGCCCTTGCCCTTGTGCATGAGCACCAACAGCCCCAGCAGGAAGCTGAACAGGATGAGGGCGATCGAGAACCCCGTGATCACGGTGAACCCACTCTCTGGAGACGGACTGGTGGTGGACGTGTGCGCGGCCCGGGCGCCAAAGGGCGGCCCGGAGGCCGACCGGACGTCCCCCAATGTACAGGTTGGAGCCCGGCGGGCGTCCCCCGCTGCACGCGATGATCGGGGATCCGGGATCGCGTGCGGCGGGCTGACGCCGACCGGGGCCCCGGGAGGGCGGGCGGCGGCCCACCCGTCCCGGGGTCGGTGGATCAGCGGTCGCGGAAGCGGACGATGCGGACGAACTCGTCGGCGTCCAAAGAGGCCCCGCCGACCAGGGCGCCGTCCACATCGGGCTGGGCCATGATCGCGGCGACGTTGTCCCCCTTGACCGAACCGCCGTACTGGATGCGCACCTGCTCGGCGACGCCGGAGTCGTACAGCTCGGCCAGCCGGGCACGGATGGCCCCGCAGACCTCCTGGGCGTTCTCGGGGGTGGCGACCTCGCCGGTGCCGATGGCCCACACCGGCTCGTAGGCGATCACCAGCCGGGCGGCCTGCTCGACGGGGAGATCGCGCAGCGCGCCGTCGAGCTGCGCGAGCGTGTGCGGCACCTGCTCGCCGGCCTTCCGCACGTCCAGTCCCTCGCCGACGCACAGGATCGGCACCAGACCGTGCCGGAAGGCGGCGCGGACCTTCGCGTTGCAGGTCTCCTCGTTCTCGCCGTGGTACTGGCGACGCTCGGAGTGGCCGACGACCACATAGGCGCAGCCGAGCTTGGCGAGCATGGAGCCGGAGATCTCACCGGTGCGGGCACCGGAGTCCTCGGAGGAGAGGTCCTGGGCCCCGTAGCGCAACTTGAGTTTGTCCCCGTCCACCAGGGTCTGCACCGAGCGCAGATCGGTGAAGGGAGGAAGGAGTACGACCTCGACGGCCTCGTAGTCCTTGTCCGCCAGGGCGAAGGCGAGCTTCTGGGCGTGGGCGATGGCCTCGAGGTGGTTGAGGTTCATCTTCCAGTTGCCCGCCATCAGCGGCGTGCGAGTGGTCATCGGTGGCGTGTCCTCGTCATCATCGGATTCGTCGGATTCATCGGAGCCTTCGGGTCCCGGGCACGGCGGGTGCGTCGGGCACATCCGGTTCCCGGGGGTGTCATCGGTGGAGTCGGGTGGGGTTCCCGGCACCGGTGGCCGACGGGGCCGGTAGGAGCCGGGATCCGGTGTCGGACAGGACACCGGTTGTCAGGGGGCGGACGCCGGCGGCGGACCGGGGCTCCCGGTGGCGCGTGTCGTGATCAACACGCCCCGCGGGCCCCGACCCCGCCGGCTCAGTCCTCCAGCGCCGCGAGACCCGGCAGGGTCTTGCCCTCCAGGTACTCCAGGCTCGCTCCGCCACCGGTGGAGATGTGACCGAAGGCCGTCTCGTCGAAGCCCAACAGGCGGACCGCGGCGGCGGAGTCGCCACCGCCCACGACGGTGAAGGCGTCACCGTCGAGCAGCGCCTGCGCGACCGCCCTGGTGCCGTCCGCGAACTCCGGGTGCTCGAAGACCCCCATCGGACCGTTCCAGAACACCGTGGCGGTGTCGGCCAGGCGGGCGGCGTAGAGCTTGCGGGACTCCGGACCGATGTCCAGGCCCATCCGTCCCTCGGGCATCGCGTCGGCGGGGACCGTCTCCGGGTTTGCGGACGCGCCGGTCTCCGGGTCCGGGAAGTTCTCCGCGACCACGATGTCCACCGGCAGCACGAACTCCACTCCGCGCTCCTCGGCCCGGCGCAGGTAGTCGCGGACCGCCGGGATCTGGTCCTCCTGCAGCAGCGAGGAACCCACGCGGTGGCCCCGGGCCGCCAGGAAGGTGAACACCATGCCGCCGCCGATCAGGATGCGGTCGGCACGCTCCAGCAGGTGGTCGATGACCCCGAGCTTGTCGGAGACCTTCGCCCCGCCCAGGACGACGGCGTAGGGACGCTCGACGTTCTCGGTCAGCCGGCGCAGCACACCGACCTCGGTGGCGATCAGGCCGCCGGCGGCGTGCGGCAGGCGGGCGGGCAGGTCCCACACCGAGGCGTGCCGACGGTGCACGGCACCGAAACCGTCGCCGACGTACAGGTCGGCGAGTTCGGCGAGACGGTCGGCGAAGGCGCCGCGTTCGGCGTCGTCCTTGGCGGTCTCACCGGCGTTGAAGCGCAGGTTCTCCAGTAGCGCCACCTCCCCGTCGGCCAGGCCCTCGACGGTCGCCAGGGCGGCGGGTCCGACGGTGTCGTCGGCGAAGGCGACCGGACGGTTCAGGAGTTCCCCGAGCCGCGCGGCGACCGGGGCCAGGGAGTACCGGGGGTCGGGCTCGCCCTTGGGACGGCCCAGGTGGGATGTGACGATCACCCGGGCACCGGCCTCGGCCAGCCGGGTGATCGTCGGCACGGCGGCCCGGATGCGGCCGTCGTCGGTGATGGTCTGCGCGCCGGGGGCGCCGGCGAGGGGAACGTTGAGGTCGGCGCGCACCAGGACGCGGCGACCGGCCACGCCCCGGGCGATGAGGTCGTCGAGGGTCTGCACGGATCGACTCCTGTCGGTGGAAAAGTGCGTCGGCTGTCGGTGGGAAGGCGCGGGGGACGCCGCGGTGGCCCGGCACGTGCCGGGCGGACCGGCGCAGGGAACAGGGCCCGTGCACGCGGCACGGGCCCTGTCCGTCACATCGCGGTCACGCCGCGGTGTCGCCCGCGGTCAGAGCTTCTCGCCGACGAAGACGGTGAGGTCCACCAGACGGTTGGAGTAGCCCCACTCGTTGTCGTACCAGCCGACGACCTTGACCTGGTTGCCCTGCGCCATGGTGAGCTGGGAGTCGAAGGTGCAGGAGGCGGGCCAGTTGACGATGTCGGAGGAGACGATCGGGTCCTCGGTGTACTCCAGGACGCCCTTGAGCTGCCCCTCGGCCGCCTTCTGGAAGGCGGCGTTGACCTCGTCGCGGGTCACGTCGCGGCTGACCTCGAGCACCAGGTCGGTGACCGAACCGGTGGGAACCGGGACGCGCATGGCGATGCCGTCGAGCTTGCCCTTGAGCTGCGGGAGCACCAGGGCGGTGGCCTTCGCGGCGCCGGTGGAGGTGGGGATGATGTTCTGCGCGGCGGCCCGGGCACGACGCAGGTCCTTGTGCGGGAAGTCCAGGATGCGCTGGTCGTTGGTGTACGCGTGAACCGTCGTCATCATGCCCTTGACGATCCCGAAGTTCTCGTCCATGACCTTCGCCAGCGGCGCCACGCAGTTGGTGGTGCAGGAGGCGTTGGAGATGACGTGGTGGTTCGCCGGGTCGTAGTCCTCGTGGTTGACGCCCATGACCACGGTGAAGTCCTCGTTCTTGGCCGGGGCCGAGATCAGGACCTTCTTCGCACCGGCGGTCAGGTGCTTGGCGGCGTCCTCACGCTTGGTGAAGATGCCGGTGGACTCGATGACGATGTCCACACCGAGCTCGCCCCACGGGATGTCGGCGGGGTCGCGCTCGGAGAGGACCTTGACGGTCTTTCCGTCCACGGTGATGGTGTCGGTGGTGTGGGAGACCTCGGCCTGGAGGCGACCCATGATCGTGTCGTACTTCAGCAGGTGGGCGGTGGTCGCTGTGTCACCCAGGTCGTTGACAGCCACGATCTCGACGTCAGCTCCCTGCTCCAGGAGCGCGCGGAAGTAGTTGCGACCGATGCGGCCGAAGCCGTTGATGCCTACGCGGATCGTCACGAACCGATCTCCTCGTTGGTACGCCGGTGACGGACACCGACGAAGCTGTTTGGGATGTCCCCGACCACATCCGACCCTACCGCGCCGGGCCCCGGGTGGTGACATCGGCGGGCCGGTCCCCCGATGGGCCGAACGGCCCGTTTTCACCGATCGGTGGCTACTTTTCGGTAACCGGTCGGGTGTGGGCATCGGCGCCGGCGGTCTCCCCCGCCCCCCGGGGAACCGGGCCCGACCCCGGCCACCCCGGAGGGGGCCGGGTCGACGGGGTGTCAGCCCACCATCTCCTCGGTGAGGCTCGCCTCCGTGCCGGGCACCCCCAGGTCACTCGCCCGCTTGTCGGCCATCGCCAGCAACCGCCGGATCCGGCCCGCGACGGCGTCCTTGGTCAGCGGCGGGTCGGCGAGGGCGCCCAATTCCTCCAGGGACGCCTGCTTGTGGTCCATCCGCAGCCGACCGGCGGCGGCGAGGTGCTCGGGAACGTCGTCGCCGAGGATCTCCAGGGCCCGCTGCACCCGGGCGCCGGCGGCCACGGCAGCCCGGGCCGAGCGCCGCAGGTTGGCGTCGTCGAAGTTGGCCAGCCGGTTGGCCGTGGCCCGCACCTCCCGGCGCATCCGCCGCTCCTCCCAGGCCAGCACCGCCTCGTGGGCGCCCAGACGGGTGAGCAGGGCGCCGATGGCGTCGCCGTCGCGGACCACGACCCGGTCCACCCCGCGCACCTCGCGGGCCTTGGCCGCGATCTGGAGTCGACGGGCCGCCCCCACCAGGGCCAGCGCGGCCTCCGGACCGGGACAGGTCACCTCCAGGGAGGAGGAACGCCCGGGCTCGGTGAGTGATCCGTGGGCGAGGAAGGCGCCGCGCCAGGCGGACTCGGCGTCACAGCCGGCCCCCGAGACGACCTGTGGTGGCAGCCCCCGGATGGGGCGACCGCGGCTGTCCACCAGTCCGGTCTGCCGGGCCAGTTGCTCACCGCCGGCCACCACCCGCACCACGTAGCGGCTGCCCCGGCGCAGGCCACCGGGGGCCATCACCACCAGGTCGGAGGCATGCCCGAAGATCTCCAGGATGTCGCGGCGAAGACGGCGGGCGGCGATGCCGGTGTCCAGCTCCGCCTCGATCACGATGCGCCCGCTCACCAGGTGCAACCCACCGGCGAACCGCAGCATGGAGGAGACCTCCGCCTTGCGGCAACAGGTGCGGGTCACCGGGAGACGCGAGATCTCGTCCTTCACCGCTGCCGTCATCGCCATGGGCCGATCCTTCCGTGCATCCGAAAAATACGGTCGTACGCCGCGGCCAACAGCTCCGGGTCGTGCCGGGGCGTGGTGTCGCGCGCCGCGACCGGGGCCCGTTGAACCACGGCCCCGATCCGTTCGGCGGCCTCCTCGAGGCCGGCCTGGTGGTCCCGGGTGGCGGCCGTGTCGGCCAACACCACGTCGAAGGTGAGTTTAGGGGCGTGTTGTACCAAAACCTCCACATGACGCTGCGGCGAGAAGCCGTCGGTCTCCCCGGGTTGCGGCGCGAGGTTGAGGCACAACACCCTGCGGGCCCGGGTCTCGGTGAGCGCCGAGAGCAGGTCGGGCACCAGCAGGTGGGGGATCACGGAGGTGAACCAGGAACCGGGGCCGAGAATCACCCAGTCGGCCTCCCGGATGGCGGCCACCGCCTCGGGAACGGCCGGCGGATCGGGGGGCGTCAGCCGCACCCGTTGCACCTCGCCGGAGGTCAGCGCCACCGTCGCCTGACCGCACACCAGGGAGGTCTCCCCGGGGCGGGCCGGGTCGTGGCCGCGCACCTCGGCGCACAGTTCCAGCGGCACGCCGGCCATGGGCAGCACCCGTCCCCGGGCCCCCAGCAGCCTCCCCACCAGATCCAACGCGGCCACGTGATCGCCCAGTTGCTCCCACAGGGCCACGATCAGCAGGTTGCCCACCGCGTGATCGTGCAGCTCCCCCCGGCTGGTGAAGCGGTGCTGCACCAGCCGCGCCCAGGTGCGGCCCCACTCGTCGTCACCGCACAGCGCGGCCAGGGCCTTGCGCAGGTCGCCCGGTGGCAGGACGCCGAGTTCGTCCCGCAGCCGACCGCTGGAGCCACCGTCGTCCGCGACGGTCACCACGGCGGTGAGGTCCTCACCGGTGATCCGACGCAGGGCCGTGAGGGACGCGGACAGGCCCCGACCTCCGCCCAGGGCCACCACCTTCGGCGGGCCGGCACCGCGAGCGCCGCGGCCGGGGCGCCCTGGAGCGCGGCCGGGGCGCAGGACCCGCACCGGGCGCGCCCCGCCGGGGGATCGGCGCGGCTCCCGGCCGCCCGGCGGCATTACTCGCGTCCCATGTCTCGGTGGACGACCGAGGTCTCCACCCCCGCGGCGGAGAGTCTGCGGGCCAATCGCTCGGACATGGCCACGCTGCGGTGCTTGCCGCCGGTGCAGCCGATCGCGATGGTGACCCAGCGCTTGCCCTCGCGCTTGTAACCGGAGGTGATCAGCTCCAGCAGCTCGGCGTAGCGCTCCAGGAAGTCCTTGGCGCCGGGCTGGTCGAACACGTAGCCGGCCACCTGCTCGCTGGTGCCGGTGTAGGGCCGCAGCTCCGGCACCCAGTGCGGGTTGGGCAGGAAGCGGACGTCGGCGACGTGGTCGGCGTCCACCGGCAGTCCGTACTTGAACCCGAAGGACATGACGGTGGCACGCAGTTCCGGCTCGTCGTTGCCGGTGAAGTGGGCGTTCATCTTGGCCCGCAGCTCGTGCACGTTGAGCGAGGAGGTGTCGATCACCAGATCGGCGTCGCCGCGCAGTTCGCGCAGCAGATCCCGCTCGGCGGCGATGCCGTCGACGATGCGCCCCTCGCCCTGGAGGGGGTGCGGACGACGGACCGACTCGAACCGCTGCACGAGGGCGTTGTCGGACGCCTCCAGGAAGACGGTGCGGCGGGTGACGCCCATGGCGGTGAGGTCGGTCAGGGACTCCCGCAGGCTGTCGAAGAACCCGCGTCCGCGCACGTCGACGACGACGGCGATGCGGGCCACGTTGCCCTGCGAGCGGGCGCCGAGGTCGACCATGGTGGTGATCAGCGCGGGCGGGAGGTTGTCCACGACGAACCAGCCCAGGTCCTCCAGGCACTTGGCGGCGGTGCTGCGGCCCGCGCCGGACATACCGGAGATGATCACCAACTCGGGCAGGGTCGGCTCCTCGGAGAGCGGGGCGAGACCGGGCTCGCGCGCGTCGGTGGCGGCGGTCTCGGGCGTCTGATCACTCATCGTGGGGCTCCCCCGGGGCGGTCGCCGCGCGGGTGACGCGCGACGGTTTGGGCACGGCTCGTGGGCGAGCCGCGGTGGCGGACATGCGGACGGTGCGGCGAT
This sequence comes from Streptomyces alkaliphilus, assembly GCF_014141535.1. Lineage (GTDB taxonomy): Bacteria > Actinomycetota > Actinomycetes > Streptomycetales > Streptomycetaceae > Streptomyces > Streptomyces alkaliphilus. The sequence continues at coordinate 11,852 of NZ_VKHT01000035.1, forward strand.
CCGGGCACGGACCGACTCGGCCGGGAGGGATCCGACGGACGCGCGGACGCGCCGGTCGGCCGGATCGTCGTCCCGGCTCGCCGGTGGATCACGATCCGCTCCTCCGCCACCGATGGTGCCACCTGCCCCGCCCGCTCCGACGCACACCCCGGAAAGAGGTTGTCCGGGTCCCGGGGGGCGTGGCGCCCGTCACAGCTTTTTCCTCGAGGTCCCTCGAGGTCCCTCGAGGTCCCTCGAGTTCTCCCGGGTTCCCCGGGGCCCCTCGGACGGTTGTCGATCACTCCTCGATGATCTCACCGGTGGCGGTGTTGACGGCCGGGGCGGGGCCCGGCCCGGCGGCGAGAGCGGCCACGATCGTCTCGGCGGTGCGGCGGCCGATACCCGGCACCTCGCACAGTTGGTCCACGTCCGCGGCGCGCAATCGCTTGAGCGAGCCGAAATGACGCAGCAGCGCGGTGCGGCGGGTCTCGCCGAGACCGGGGATGTCGTCCAGCGGCCCCCGTCGCACCGCCGCCGAGCGGCGGGTGCGCTGGTAGCGGATCGCGAAGCGGTGTGCCTCGTCGCGGACCCGCTGGAGGAGGTACAGGCCCTCGCTCGTGCGGGGCAGGACGACCGGGTCCTCCTCGTCCGGCAGCCACACCTCCTCCAGCCGCTTGGCGAGGCCGCAGACGGCCACGTCGTCGATGCCCAGCTCGTCCATGGCACGGCGGGCGGCGGCCACCTGTGCGGGGCCGCCGTCGACGACCACGAGCTGCGGGGGGTAGGCGAAGCGACGGGGACGGCCCTCCTCGTCCCGGGCGGTACCGGCGAGGGGCGGTTCGTCCCCCCCGTCGGGCACCGGGGCCCCGCCGGGTGGGCCGGGGTCGGACGGGGCGTCCGGGGAGCCGGGGTCCCGGGCACCGTCGGCCGACCACTCGTCCGTGTTCTCCATCTCCCTCAGGTAGCGGCGGAAGCGGCGGGAGACCACCTCGTGCATGGCGCGCACGTCGTCCTGGCCCTCGAAGCCGCGGATCCTGAAGCGCCGGTACTCACCCTTGCGGGCCAGACCGTCCTCGAAGACCACCATGGAGCCGACGACATCCTCCCCCTGCAGGTGGGAGATGTCGAAGCACTCGATGCGCAGCGGTGCGGAGTCCAGCCCCAGTGCCTCGGTGATCTCCTCGAGCGCGCGGGAGCGGGTGGTCAGGTCGGAGGCACGCTTGGTCTTGTGGACGGCGAGGGCGTGCTCGGCGTTGCGGGTGACGGTGGCCAGCAGCTCCTTCTTGTCGCCCCGACGGGGAACCCTCAGTTCGACCCGTGAGCCGCGTCGCGCCGCGAGCCAGGCCCCCAGCGCCTCGGCCGAGTCCGGCAACTCGGGAACGAGCACCTCGCGGGGCACGCCTCCCCCGCCGCCGGTCTCCTCGCCGGCCCCGGACTCCTCGCCGTAGAGCTGCTGCAACGCGTGCTCGACCAACCCGGCGACGGAGACGTCCTCGACCCGGTCGCTGATCCAGCCGCGTTGGCCGCGCACCCGGCCGCCGCGCACGTGGAAGATCTGCACCGCCGCCTCGAGCTCGTCCGCGGCCACCGCGAGGAGGTCGGCGTCGGTGGCGTCGTCCAGCACCACCGCGCTCTTCTCCATGGCCCGGCGCAGGGCGGCGATGTCGTCGCGCAACCGGGCCGCCCGCTCGTACTCCATGGCCTCGGCCGCGGCGGCCATCTCCCCCTCCAGCCGGCGCAGGTGGGTACCGGTCCTGCCGGCCATGAAGTCACAGAACTGTTCGGCGAGTTCGCGGTGCTCCCCGGGCGTGACGCGACCGGTGCAGGGGGCGGCGCACTTCTCGATGTAGCCGAGCAGACAGGGTCGGCCCACCTGGCGGGCGCGTTTGAAGACCCCGTCGGAACAGGTGCGCACCGGGAAGGTGCGCAGCAGCAGATCCACGGTCTCCCGAATCGCCCAGGCGTGGGCGTAGGGACCGAAGTACCGCACGCCGCGCCGCTTGGGGCCGCGCATCACCCGGACCCGGGGGAACTCCTCGTTCATGGTGACCGCGAGGGAGGGATAGCTCTTGTCGTCGCGGTACTTGACGTTGAACCGGGGGTCGTACTCCTTGATCCAGGCGTACTCCAACTGGAGGGCCTCCACCTCGGTGGAGACGACCGTCCACTCCACCGAGGCGGCGGTGGTGACCATGCCGGCGGTGCGCGGGTGCAGCGCGGCGACGTCCTGGAAGTAGGAGGCCAGCCGGCGACGCAGGCTCTTGGCCTTCCCGACGTAGATCACCCGACGGTGCTCGTCGCGGAAGCGGTAGACACCGGGGGTGTCCGGAACCTCTCCCGGGGCGGGGCGGTAGGTGGAGGGATCGGCCATGCCGACCACCCTAGTCCGGGACGCCGACAACACCGCCCCGCCGGGGACGGGGCCTCACCAGCCGCGTTCGCGCCACTCGGGAAGGTGGGGACGTTCGGCTCCGAGGGAGGTGTCGGCGCCGTGGCCGGGATAGATCCAGGTCTCGTCGGGCAGTGCGGCGAAGAGCTTGGTCTCCACGTCGTGCAGCAGGCTGTGGAACGCCTCCGCGTCACCGCGGGTGTTGCCCACACCTCCGGGGAACAGACAGTCGCCGACGAAGGCGTGGGGGTGACCGCGGGGGTCGTCGTACACCAGGACCACGGACCCCTCGGTGTGGCCGACCAGATGCCGCGCCACCAGGTCGCAACGCCCCACGGTGACGGTGTCCCCGTCGTCCAGGAGGCGGTCGGTGGGCACCGGGATGCCGGGGGCGTCGTGTCGACCGGCCAGGGTGGTGGCCCCGGTCGCGGCGACCACGTCCTCCAGTGCCTGCCAGTGGTCGCCGTGCCGGTGGGTGGTGACCACGGTGGCGAGGCCGTCCGGCCCGATGAGTCTCAGCAGGGTGTCGGGGTCGGCCGCGGCGTCGATCAGGAGTTGTTCCCCGGTGGCCCGGCAGCGCAGGAGGTAGGCGTTGTTCTCCATGGGTCCGACGGCGACCTTGCTGATCAGCAGGCCGGCCAGTTCGTGGACGTCGGGGGGGCCGCCGACGGCGACCCGACCGGTGTAGGTCATGGGGTGCGGTCCTTTCCGGTACCCGTCCCCCGGGAGGGGCGGGCGGGTGGTGCGGGGCTCGGATCAATCACAGGG
>NZ_VKHT01000350.1 GCF_014141535.1 Streptomyces alkaliphilus
CGGGAAGACCCCCCAAGAGGCGCTTGAGGGGTCTCCGTGGCGATGGGGGAGTGGCTCAGCCGGGGTCGAGGTCGCCGTCGCGCAGGGCGGTGACGAAGTCGGTCCAGCCGGCGAGGGCGAGGTGCAGGTGGGGCCCCCGGGGGTTCTTGCTGTCCCGGACGGGGACGACGCCCCCGGCCCGCACCCGCCCGGGCGCCCACTCGACGCACTGCCCGCCGTTGCCGCCGCTGTAGGTGGACTTGACCCACTGTGTGTGCCGAGGGTCGATCGTGACGCTCATCTGGCGTGATCCTCCATGACCTTGCGAATCAGGGTCAACGACTCCTGCTCGGAAAGTGCCGTCATGCGCAGTCTGTCGAACATGGCGACGGCAGAGGCCACCACCCCGGCACCGTCCTCGACTTGGCCACCATGGGTGGCTGTCTCGGTGTAGACAGTGTGGGGCTGACCGTTCAACGAGAGCAAGGTGAATGGAAGCTCGGCGGGGGAGGCACCTGCCGAGAAGGGAAGCACCTGAACGGTGATGTACGGGGACGCCATCCGCTCGGCCAGATAATCGAGTTGGTCGATGATGACTTTGCGCCCGCCGACCTCCGCTCGCAGTACCGCCTCATGGACGATGACCCACAGGAGTGGCGGGTGCTCGCGATCCATGACCGCTCGCCGTAGAAGTCGGGTTTCGACCTTCTCCCCGATCTGCTCGTCCGTCTCGTGCGGATGGGCCGCACGGAAGACGGCAGCCGCATACTCCGGTGTTTGCAGCAAGCCCATGAGGAATGTGCACGAGTAGTCGGTCACGGCGCTCGCCGACTCTTCCAAGGCGACGTAGGGGACGAACCAGTCGGGATGCCCTCGCTTGCTGAGCTTGGCCCGGAGGCGGGTGTAGACCCCGGGGGTGCCGGCCACGCGATCCATGGCCGCCGCGAAGGCTTCCGAGGCGAGGACACTCCCGTTCTCGACCTTGCTGACCTGAGCCTGTTGATAGTGCAACTTCTCGGCGAAGGCGCTCTGGGAAAGTCCCAGCACCCCTCGGAGGGTTTTCGCTTCCTCGCCGAAGTAGGCGGCGCCGTTCGCGGGGCCGTGACTCCGGCCGGTTCCTTCGCCCATGCGTGCATCTCCCTCGGATTCCGGTCCCGTTGGAATGGGCTCACCCCTATCCGAGAGTACGCCGATTCCGTAATGGTGGAGGCACGGAAAGTGAACATCCGTCCCCGCGGGGGACGGACCGGTGTGATGCGGAGTGGCCGGCATGACGAGAGACGAGGATCACGGGCCCGTGGGCGACGAGATCGAGGAAGCCGAGGCGGTGTGCGACGGGTTGGAGGACGCGCTGAGGGCGCACGGCATCACGCTGCCGTCCCTGTGCGTGGACGCGGGCCCCGCCGCCCATACGTTGGCCTCGGTCGCGCCGCCCCTCGTCGATCTTGGGCGGTGCAACGTGGAGACGGCCAGGGCCCTGACGGCCGCTCTCGCCCCCGGCGCGGCGTCGGGGGCGGCCCGGTGAACGAGGTGCTTCCGGTGCCCGCCCCGGCCCCCGATGGAGAGGAGGACCCCGCCGACGCGCCTCCCGGTCTCGCCGAGTTGGGCGAGCGCTGGACTGCCCTGAGCGCTCGCATCACGGAGCACCTCCGCACCCTGGACGGCGACGGGTGAGGGATGCGCTGCACTCCCGGGTACCGGAGCTTCGCATGGCGCACGGGAGGCGACTCGGGTGCGGTAGTCGACTGCTGCACGGTCTCCGGCCGTGCCGGTTCATGGGCACGGAAGGGTGAACACTCGAAGGCAAGTTCTGTCTAGCTAAATTTGACTTTATAAGTCTAGCATTCTTAGACTTCAACTTTTGAAGCATGGGGATTTGATCAAGAAGATCAGGGAGGCGGCGAGGGGCAAGGCTCTCCCCTTCCACAAGAAGCGCCGGAAGGGGAGTCATGAGTACTGGACCTGTGGTTTCACGCCCGTGGTCATCCCTCATCATCGCGAGATCAACGAGATCACGGCTGAATCGATCTGCAAGCAATTGGAAGATGAACTCGGAGAGGGGTGGTGGCGATGAGTGTCTATCGCGTTACGGCGCGGCGTGTCGGTGAATGGTGGGCTCTTGAGGTACCGGAACTTCCGGGAGTCTTCACTCAGACCAAGCGCTTGGACCGAGCCGAAGAGGTCGCCCGGGAGGCAATCGCCCTGATGCTGGACGAGAGCTCCGAAGGGGTTGCGGTCGAGGTCGAGCCCGTACTTCCGTCGGACGCGCGGGATGCTCTGGCAGCGATGCGCGAGGCGCAGGAAGAGGCGCGCAGGGCAGCGGAACGTGAGCGGGAGGCAATGCAGCGCGCCGCGGCCGTTCTCACGGAACAGCTGAGTCAACGGGATGCGGGGCGTTTCCTGGGGGTGTCCTTTCAGCGGGTCCATCAACTCGTGAAAGCGCATGACATGACGGCTCGTGCCCGGTCCTCACGGCGAGTGGCCGGGCCCCGGGACAAGACTGCGGCCTCCGGGCATCGTCGGAAAGCGGCGGACCACTCGGGAGGAACGGCGTAGTTCGAAGCATTACGAGGTTTTCGGGCGGAGATTCCCGGGCACCGTCCCGGCTCCGCCCGGCCGTTCGCCGGCCCGGAACGACGAACGCCCCCGTCGGGACGGGGGCGTTGCCCGGTGCGGTGCCCGGCGGCCGGCCGGGGCCGGTGCGGGCTTTCCGGGGTCGGGGGCGCGGTCTCAGACGTTGACGCCGTAGTCCTGGGCGATGCCGACCAGGCCGGAGGCGTAGCCCTGGCCCACGGCGCGGAACTTCCACTCGGCGCCGTTGCGGTACAGCTCGCCGAAGACCATGGCGGTCTCGGTGGAGGCGTCCTCGCTCAGGTCGTAGCGGGCGATCTCGGTGCCGCCGTTCTGGTTGACGACGCGGATGTAGGCGTTGCGGACCTGGCCGAAGTTCTGGCCACGGGCCTCGGCCTGGTGGATGGAGACCGGGAAGACGATCTTGTCGATCTCCGGGCCCAGGCCGTCGAGGAAGACGTTGATCTGCTCGTCGTCGCCCTCGCCCTCACCGGTGAGGTTGTCACCGGTGTGCTGGATGGCCTGGTCGGGGGAGGCGAGGTTGTTGTAGAAGACGAAGTGGCCGTCGGAGACGACCTTGCTGCCGGCGTCCACCGCGATGGCGCTGGCGTCCAGGTCGAAGTCGGCGCCGGTGGTGGTGCGGGTGTCCCAACCGAGCCCGATGGTGACGGCGGTCAGACCCGGCGCCTCCTTGGTCAGCGAGACGTTTCCGCCCTTGGTCAGGCTCACGGCCATGCCATACCCCTTGTGTCTCTGTGTCCTTGTGGTCCTGCGTGGTCCTGCGTGGTCCTGCTCGGGTGTCGCCTCAGGGCCTCGCCGGTGTCCGCCGGCGCGGAGCGGGACGGGCGTCCCGTGCCGCCCCGGCCCTTCGCGGACGACGTTACCCGCACCGATTCCAACGTCGGGTGAGGTCGGCGAGGTTCCGCCCCGGACGGACGCGTTGGCCGAACCCCATCGGCCCGGGGCCGAAAGGAACCGGGTGTGATCGGCCGGTGCCGGCCGGTCCCGGGGTGACACGGGGTGAGGGGACGGGCGGCGGGAGGAACGGCCGGATAACCGGGTGCGTCGGCGGCCGTCGACGGGGGATCATGGGGGCATGTCCGAGCCCGTCGTGATCCGAGGTTCGGTCGTCCTGCCCGAGTCCGAGTTGCGGTGGCGCTTCTCGCGGTCCTCCGGGCCGGGCGGCCAGCACGTGAACACCACCGACAGCCGGGTCGAGGTGAGTCTCGACCTGGCGGCCACGAGTGCCCTGCCGGAGGTGTGGCGGGAGCGGGCGCTGGAGCGCCTGTCCGGTCGGCTGGTGGACGGCGTGCTGACGGTGGCGGCCTCCGAGCACCGTTCGCAGTGGCGCAACCGGGAGGTCGCGGTGCGGCGGATGGCCTCGCTGCTGGCGGAGGCGACGGCCCCGCCGCCGCGTCCCCGGCGGGCGCGGAAGGTGCCGAGGTCGGTCAACGAGCGGCGATTGCGGGAGAAGAAGCGGCGCGGCGACACCAAGCGCGGCCGTTCCGGTGGGGGCTGGGACTGACCGGTGCCCGACGGGCCCCTGTCCCGGGCCCGACCGGCCCCCGGGGCGGAAGGTCGGTGTGCCGTCCCGGTGATCACCCGGCGCGGTCGGTCAGTCCAGGCCGCGGTAGCGGCTGCGGAAGTAGGCCAGCGGTCGGGCCTCGGAGGCCGGCAGGTCGGTGTGCAGGACCCGCCCGATGAACAGGGTGTGGTCCCCGGCGGCCACCCGTTGCTCGGTGCGGCACTCCACGACGGCGAGCGCGCCGTGCAGCAGGGGCGCGCCGGTGTGGTCGCCGAGGGTGTGGGGTGTCTCGCGGAACAGCAGGCGGTCGCTGAGCCGGCCCTTCATGGCGAAGCGGCCCGCCAGGGCGCGCTGGCCCTCGGCGAGCAGTGAGGCCGCCCACAGGTCGGTGCGGCTGAGCACCTCCTCCATCCGGGAGTCGGTGCGCACGCTGACCATCACCAGGGGTGGATCGAGGGAGACGGAGAGGAACGCGGTCGCGGTCATGCCGATGGGCGCGCCCATCGGGCCGTCGTCCTCGTCGTGCGCGGTGACCAGGACGACGCCGGCGGCGAGGCGGGCCATCGCGGCACGGAAGTCGTCGGCGCTCACGTTCCCGGTCGTCCGGACGGGGGCGTCGGCGGGATCGGGTGCGTCGGTGGGGGCCGCGAGTCGGGTCGCTTCGCTGTCGAACACACCAAAACGCTAACCGCCCCGGGGGGTCCTCCGCATGGGACCGGGGTCGGGACCGGGCCCGGGTCCGGGGACGGAGACCCGGGGGA
>NZ_VKHT01000351.1 GCF_014141535.1 Streptomyces alkaliphilus
AGCAAGGGGTGGGCCTGGGTGGCCACCAGATAGGGGTGGATCTCGCGGGGGTACTCGACGAACTCCACCAGCTTGTTGTCCGGCGAGGTGCCGGAGAACAGCAGCCCGGCCTTCTTCTCCAGCTCCGAACGGTAGGCGTTGTTCACCTCGTAGCGGTGCCGGTGACGCTCCTCCACGTACGGCTCGTCGGCGTACGCCTCCCGGACCACCGACCCCTCGGCCAGCTTGGCGGGGTACAACCCCAGCCGCATCGTGCCGCCCAGGTCACCCTCTCCGGCGACGATGTCGAGCTGCTCCTCCATGGTGGAGATCACCGGATGGGCCGTGGCCCGGTCGAACTCGGTCGAACCGGCGTTCTCCAGACCGGCCAGGGACCGGGCCGCCTCGATCACCACGCACTGCAGCCCCAGGCACAGGCCCAACAGCGGGACCCGGTTCTCCCGGGCCCAACGGATGGCGCCGATCTTGCCCTCCACGCCCCGCTCACCGAAACCGCCGGGAATGCAGACGGCGTCGACGTCACCGAGGTGTTCGCGGGCGCCGGCGGGGGTGCGGCAGTCGTCGGAGGTGACCCACTTCACGTGGACCCTGGCCCGGTTGGCGAAGCCACCGGCGCGAATGGCCTCGGTCACCGAGAGGTAGGCGTCGGGCAGATCCACGTACTTGCCGACCAGGGCGACCGTCACCTCGTGTTCCGGCGAGTGCACCCGCCCCAGCAGATCGTCCCACTCGGTCCAGTCCACGTCCCGGAAGGGAAGGTCAAGACGGCGCACCACGTAGGCGTCCAGGCCCTCGGTGTGCAGCACCTTGGGGATGTCGTAGATGGACTTCGCGTCGATGGCGGCGACCACGGCCGCCTCGTCCACGTCGCACATCAGCGAGACCTTGCGCTTGATGGAGACCGGCACCTCCCGATCGGCGCGCAGCACGATGGCGTCCGGCTGGATGCCGATGCTTCGCAGCGCCGCGACGGAGTGCTGGGTGGGCTTGGTCTTCAGTTCCCCGGAGGGTCCGATGTAGGGCAGCAGGGAGATGTGCACCACGAAGACGTTCTCGCGGCCGACCTCGTGCCGCACCTGCCGCACGGCCTCCAGGAAGGGCAGCGACTCGATGTCGCCGACGGTGCCACCCACCTCGGTGATCACCACGTCCACGTCCTCCGTCGCCATGCGACGGACCCGGTGCTTGATCTCGTTGGTGATGTGCGGGATGACCTGCACGGTGTCGCCCAGGTACTCACCGCGCCGTTCCTTGGCGATGACCGAGGAGTAGATCTGGCCGGTGGTGACGTTGGCGCTGGCGTCCAGGTCCACGTCGAGGAAACGCTCGTAGTGACCGATGTCGAGATCGGTCTCCGCGCCGTCGTTGGTGACGAACACCTCACCGTGCTGGAAGGGGTTCATCGTGCCGGGGTCGACGTTGAGGTAGGGGTCGAGCTTCTGCATCGTGACCCGCAGGCCCCGTGCCTTGAGCAGGGCGCCCAGGCTGGACGCGGTGAGGCCCTTGCCGAGCGAGGAGGCGACACCTCCGGTGACGAAGATGTGCTTGGTCGTCGAGGTGCTGAGCGGCATGGCCAAGAGAGCGCTCCCGTGGTCGCGAGGTCGATTGCACGTCGGCGCCGGGGGCGGGATGATGAGAAGTTCCGTCGGGGCGCCGCTGCTGCGGTTCGGGGGTTTTCGGCCCTCCGCTCCACGGACCACCAGCGTATCAGCGCCGGGAGGCGCCGACACGGCCCGCCCGGGGTCGGCCCGGCGTCCCCGGCGCGCTCCGGGCGCCCGGAGCGGCCCCCACAAGCCCTTTCCCGGGTGCGGAGGCGGGGCGCCGCCCGCTTCCCGGCCCGGTGGACGGGACGGTCCACCGGCCCCCCGGGGGTGGGAGTGGGCGCACACAGGTGCGACGGTGGGAAAACAGCCCGGCGCACCCTTCCCGCGCCCGTCGTTCCGCTTCGCGACGAGGTGGACGCGGAACACATGCCCGCGGCGTATTCTGCACGGACGCTCGCGGGCAGAACGCGGGACACGCCCCGGGTGGGGGAACGACACAGAGTGGGAGACGCAGGTGGCAGGGCGCATCGAGGACTACGGATTGATCGGCGACACGCAGACCGCCGCGCTCGTGGGCCGCGACGGCTCCGTCGACTGGTTGTGCCTGCCGCGGTTCGACTCCCATGCCATCTTCGCCGGCCTGCTGGGCACCGAGGAACACGGCTTCTGGCGGATCGGTCCCGCGCAGGGAGCCGGTGAGGAACCGGCCCGTGCCACCCGGCGCCGCTACAAGGGCGACTCGCTGATCCTGGAGTCCGAATGGGACACCCCGCGCGGCACCGTCCGGGTGACGGATTTCATGCCGCCCCGGGAGGGTGCGCCGCAGCTGATCCGCATCGTCGAGGGCGTCAGCGGTCGGGTTCCGATGCGGTCGGCGCTGCGCATGCGCTTCTCCTACGGCTGGGTGGTGCCGTGGGTGCACCGGGTCGGTGAGCGCACGGTGGCCGTCGCCGGTCCCGACTCCGTGTGGCTGGACACCACCGCGGAGACCTACGGCGAGAACCTGACCACCTACTCGGACTTCACCGTCGCCCCCGGCGACCGGGTGGCGCTCACCATCAGCTGGCAGCCCTCGCACCGCGAGGTGCCCCCGCTGCCCGAGCCCGAGGAGTCCCTGGCCGCCACCGAGGAGTTCTGGCGCGAGTGGGTGACGCACTGCACCTACCACGGCCCCTACCGGGAGGCCGTGGTCCGTTCCCTCATCACCCTCAAGGCCCTGACCTACGGCCCCACCGGCGGCATCGTGGCGGCACCGACCACCTCGCTGCCCGAGGAGATCGGGGGGTCTCGCAACTGGGACTACCGCTTCACCTGGCTGCGCGACGCCGCCATCACCCTGTCCTCACTGCTGCGCACCGGGTACCGGGAGGAGGCACGCGCCTGGCGGGAGTGGCTGTTGCGGGCGGTGGCGGGTGACCCGCAGAACCTCCAGATCATGTACGGCATCGCGGGTGAGCGGGAGCTGGGCGAGACCGAACTGGAGTGGCTGCCGGGGTACGAGAACTCCTCCCCCGTGCGGATCGGCAACGGCGCGGCCGGCCAACTCCAACTGGACGTGTACGGCGAGGTCACCGAGGCGCTGCACCTGGCGCACATGACCGGCCTGGCCCGCAACGACCACGCGAACCTGCTGCTGCTCAAGCTCATCGCGTACCTGGAGGATCACTGGAACGAGCCGGACGAGGGCATCTGGGAGGTCCGCGGCCCGCGTCGGCACTTCGTGCACTCCAAGGTGATGGCCTGGGTGGCGGTGGACCGGGCGGTGAAGCTGATCGAGTCCGGCGAGGTGGACGGCCCCCTGGAGAGGTGGCGGGAGTTGCGCGACGAGATCCACCGGGCGGTGTGCGAGCACGGCTACGACGCCGAGCGGAACACCTTCACCCAGTCCTACGGTTCCCGGGAACTGGACGCCTCGTTGCTGCTGATCCCGCAGATGGGTTTCCTGCCGCCGGACGACAAGCGGGTCATCGGCACGGTGGAGGCCATCCAGCGGGAGCTCTCCACACCGGACGGCTTCATCCTGCGCTACCCCACCTCCGGCGACGAGGAGGGTGTGGACGGCCTGGTGGGCGACGAGGGGGCCTTCCTGGCCTGCTCGTTCTGGATGGCGGACGACCTGGCGATGATCGGCCGGGTGGACGAGGCCCGGAAGCTGTTCGAACGTCTGCTGGCCCTGCGCAACGACCTCGGCCTGCTGGCCGAGGAGTGGGATTCCCGCCTCCAACGACAGGTGGGGAACTTCCCCCAGGCGTTCAGTCACGTCCCGCTGATCGACACGGCACTGCGGCTGACCGCCTCCGGCGCCTACGGCGGCTGAGGGGGTACCGAGGGCCGGCTCCCGGGGAATCCCGGGGCCGGCCCGACCATGTCCCGGACTCCTCCGGGTGCGGCGCCTCCGGCCCGAAACCACCCGAACGGCGGAACGCCCGGGCGGTGATCGGCCCTCCCGCGGGGCTCAGTGGCCGCGGAGGCGGACGAGTTCGTCGTAAACGGCGAGCAGCAGGGCGACCGCCCGCTCCTCGGCCCCGACGCGTGCGCCGGGGCGCTGTGGCGCCGGGAGACGCGGCAGCGGGGCGGGGGCGAGTCGGGCGTCCCCGGCACCACGTCGGCGGGCCCGGTCCAACAGTTCCGGTGTGTCGGCCAACACGACGGTCGCCGCAGCGGCCACCCGCCGCTCGACGGCGCGGCGCACCCCGGCCCGGACGCGCCCGCCCGGGGTGGTGATCTCCGGGTGATCGTCACCCGGCCGTACGGGCCAGCCCACCACCAGGGGAAGTCGACGACGCAGGGCCGCGGAGACCGCGGGCAGGCCGCCCGCGGGGCCGTGGGCGTGCACCACGTCGACATCGGCGGAGCGGGCCCGCACCTCGGCGATCCAGCGGCTGAGGGAGCCGCGCGGCAGGGGAACGATCTCCACGCCCCGGAACGCCGGCCCGGCCGGCCCCCAGCGTTCCACGAGTTCCGCCGGTGCGCAGACCGTGACGCGCACCCCTCGGGCGGGCAACGCCCCGGCGAGCACTCGGACCCGGGGGGCGAGGTGCCCCTCCCCGGGGCCGAGCAGGTGGAGAACGGCTGTGCGGGAGCGGCGCGGGGGAAGCGGGGCGAGTGGGCCGCCCGTGCCCCGGTCCGACCGCAGACCACCGCCGGTTGGTGCCATCACGACAGGACTCCTCGGTGGATGCGAGGGGACGAGGGGGAGAAGCTGTCTCTTATAAACATCTCCTAGCCCACGAGACTTGCATATACCTCGTATTCCGTCTTCTGCGTGTAAAAAAAAAGGTCTTCACACG
>NZ_VKHT01000352.1 GCF_014141535.1 Streptomyces alkaliphilus
CTCCGCCCGCTGGTGGCGCCGTCCGTGGATCGCCCCCCTGTTCCTGGTCTCCGTCGGCTTCATCGTCTACACGTCGATGCCCTACCTGGACCGGGAAACGGCCCCGTTGATGCCCCATGAGGGGTTCTCGCCGTACTACTCGCTCCTGATGGCGCACATCGTGTTCGGCAGCGTCGCCCTGCTGCTCTCGATCCTCCAGGTCTGGCCGTGGCTGCGCCACCGGTACCCCGCCGTGCACCGGTGGGGCGGCCGGGGGTACGTGGTCTCCACGATGGTCGCCGGCACGCTCGGACTGGTGATCGTGCCCTTCGCCCCGCCCGTGGGCAAGGTCGGGGTCACCGTCGCGACGGTCCTGTGGATGGCCTTCACCGTCATGGGATACATCCGAATCCGCCAGGGCCGCCGCGCGGAGCACCGGCGGTTCATGCTGTACGCCTTCGCGATGGTGATGAACAACCTCTGGGGCTCGCTGGTGATCCTGATCGGCACCGCGCTGGCGCTGCAGATCGACGCCAACTACTACCTCGAAACCATTCGCTGGATCGGCTGGGTCATCAACCTGATGCTCGTGCAGTGGTGGCTCAACCGCACGGCCGACCGGCCGGTCCGCTGACCCCCGGATCCGGCACCACACCGTCGTTTCCCATCCAATCGAAGGACGGACCGGGTGATGAAGGGAATCGTTCTCGCCGGCGGCAGCGGCACACGGCTGTTCCCCCTGACCTCGGCCATGTCCAAACAGTTGCTCCCCGTCTACAACAAGCCGATGGTCTACTACCCGCTCTCCGTGCTGATGCTGGCCGGGATCCGGGACATCCTGCTCATCTCCGCGCCGGACGCCGTCCCCGTCATGAGAAGTCTCCTCGGGGACGGCTCCCGTCTCGGCCTGAACCTGTCCTACGCCGTTCAGGAGGAGCCGCGGGGCATCGCCGAAGCGCTTCTGATCGGAGCCGACCACATCGACGGGGACGCCTCGGCGCTGGTCCTGGGCGACAACGTGTTCCACGGAACCGGGTTCCCCGAGCTGCTGCGCCGCTCCCGGGACCGGCTCGACGGTTGTGTGCTGTTCGGCTCGCCCGTGCCCGACCCGGAGCGATACGGCATCGCCGAGGTCGACTCGACGGGACGAGTGGTCTCCCTGGAGGAGAAGCCGCGACAGCCGAGATCCCACACGGCGATCACCGGCCTGTACTTATACGACCACGAGGCCGTCGACATCGCCCGGGGGATCACCCCCTCGCCCCGCGGTGAACTGGAGATCACCGACGTCAATCTCGAGTACCTCCGGCGGGGCCGGGTGACGCTGACCGAACTGGGCCGCGGAAGCGCCTGGTTCGACTGTGGCACCCACGATTCCCTGCTGGCCGCCGGTCAGTACGTGCAGTACGTCGAGCAGTACGAGGGCGAGAGTGTCGCCTGCCTCGAGGAGGTCGCCCTGCGGATGGGCTTCATCGATGTCGACGCCTGTCATCGGCTCGGTGCCGGAATGCGGCAGTCGACGTACGGACGCCACCTCACGAGGATCGCCCGCACGCCGGACTGAGTCGGTCTCCCGCGGCCGGGGCGGTGGAGCCGGACCCCGCGAGCGGAGGACGAAGGGTCCGGGTGCGGCGCCTCCTCCCCCACCCACACGATCACACAGAGGAGCACCCATGAACACGTCCTCCGCACCGGAATCGGGCGGACGAGCGGGACGAAGGGAGATGATCGGGCTGGCCGTGCTGAGCCTGCCCACCATCCTGCTGGCCCTGGACATGAGCGTGCTGTACATGGCGCTGCCGCACCTGGGCGCGGACCTGGGAGCCAGCAGCGTCCAGCAGCTGTGGATCATCGACATCTACGGCTTCATGATCGCCGGCCTCCTGGTGACGATGGGCAGCATCGGCGACCGGATCGGCCGAAGGAAACTTCTGCTCATCGGCGCCGCGGCGTTCGCCGCCGCTTCGGTCCTGGCCGCCTACTCCTCCAGTGCGGAGATGCTCATCGCGGCCAGAGCGCTGTTGGGAATCGCCGGTGCCACCCTCATGCCGTCGACGCTCTCCCTGCTCACCCACATGTTCAAGGACCCCAAGCAGCAGGCCATGGCGATCGGCGTGTGGATGGGGTGCTTCATGGCCGGCACCATGCTCGGCCCGGTGATCGGCGGCGCCATGCTGGAGTTCTTCTGGTGGGGTTCGGTGTTCCTGCTGGGCGTGCCCGTCACCGTGCTGCTGCTGCTCATCGCGCCGAGGACGCTGCCCGAGTACCGCAACCCCGACGCCGGCCGCACCGACCTGCCCAGCGTGGCGCTCTCCCTGGCGGGGGTCCTGCCGCTGATCTACGGGCTCAAGGAGATCTCGAGGGAAGGGCTGGGCGCGCCGGCGGTCCTGGCCGTCGTCGCCGGTGTGGTCTTCGGCCTGCTCTTCGTGCGGCGCCAGCGCACGCTGGCCGAGCCCCTGCTGAACCTGCGTCTGTTCCGCCACCGCACCTTCAGCTCGGCCGTGGTCATCACCAGCTTCTCCGGCTTCCTGTCCGGCTCGTACCTCTTCGTCTACATGTACCTGCAGTTGGTCGAGGGACTGTCCCCCCTGCGAGCCGCGCTCTGGATGCTCCCCGCGGCCCTGGCGACCCTGATCAGCCTCCAGCTCGGCCCGCTCCTCGCGCAGCGGCTCCGCCCCGCGCACGTCATGGCGGGCGGGCTGACCATCGTCGCCATCGGCTATTACGTGATCACCCACGTCGGCGGCAGCGACGGCCTGGGACTGCTGGTGGGTGGTCTGATCGCCGTCGCGGCGGGCATCGGCCCGGCGTCCGCACTGAGCGCCGGCCTGGTCATGGGCTCCGTCCCGCAGGAGAGCGCCGGAGCCGCCGCGGCGGTCAACGAGACCTCCATGGAGATGGGCGTCGCCACAGGGGTGGCGGTGATCGGCATGGTGGGCATGTCCGTCTACCGCGACCGGATCGGCGAGACGATGCCCTCCGGGCTCCCGGCCGACGTGGCCGAGACCGCCCGGGAGAGCGCGGCGGGCGCCGCGACCGCCGTGCAGCAACTCGGCGGGACGGCGGCCGCGGAACTGAACGAAGCCGCGAACAACGCCCTGGCCGGCGCGCTGGGCGCCACCGCGTGGGCCAGCCTGGCGATCGTTCTCGCCCTGGCGGTCGTGGCCCTCGCCGCACTGCGCCACGTGCCCCCCACGGGCACGGAGACCCCGCAGAGCCCCTCGGCGGAGGACACCCCGCCGCAGAGCCCCTCGGCGGAGGACACCCCGCCGGTCGAGCCCGTGGCCGCCGGGACGCAGAAGGTGGGCGCGGCGACCGGCACGGAGGGTGTGCCCACCGCCGCCCAACCCTGAACCGGCCGCAGGACGTGCCCGGTCCCGCTCCCCGCGGGACCGGGCACGCCGATGCGCACGACCCCGCCCCCCTGGGGGGCGGGGTCGTGCGCCGCTCCGACCCGGGTGCGCAACCCTCCACCGTCCCGGGTTCCCCCGGTCCCCGCATCTTCGAGAGTGCGGACCCTCCCGCCCACGTCCCGGAGCACCGGGCCGTGGGTCACCGCACGGGGGGAGATGCCCCTCTCACGGCCGAACGACGACCATGGCCCGGGCGGGCCCATCGGCGCCGCGGTACGAATGACGAAGGGGAGACGGACGTGCCTGAACTGGACGGATGGGATCTGCTGGTCGAGCGGAACGACCTCACGGCGACCGAGCTACGGCCGGCCCCCACCCCCGCCCCGGGGCCCGGCGAGGTACGGCTGGCGGCGGAGACGTTCGCCATGACGGCCATCACCGCCACCTACGCCCGTCTCGGCGAGTCCGAACTGCCATTCTTCGACGCGTTCGCCGCGCCCGGGGGCCACGGTCGCGTGCCGACGTGGGGCTACGCCCGGGTCGAGGAATCACGCCACCCGGAGATCGCGGTCGGGACGCGCTACTTCGGGTTCCTGCCGATGTCGACGCACGTCGTTCTCAGCGCCACCCCCACGGCCCGGGGCTTCGCGGACACCGCCCCGGAACGGGACTACCTGCACCCGTGGTACCGCGAGTACCTCCAGGCCGGCGAGCCGGACGAGCTGGACGACCACCGCCTGGTGCTCGGGCCGCTGTACCCGGCCTCGTTCAACCTCGCCGAGTTCCTGATCCGTGAAACCGCAGCCGGTGGCACCGTGCTGATCACCAGCGCCTCCAGTAAGACCGCGCTCGGGCTGGCCGGGCTGCTGGCCGCGCGGGAGGACCTCACCACCATCGGCGTGACCGCCCCGGCCCACGCCGACTTCGTCCGCAAGATGCGCCACTACGACACCGTTCTGACCTACGGTGACCTCTCCGCCGCCGAGCTCACCGGCCCCGTCGTGCTCGTCGATTTCACCGGCCGGGCCGATCGGTTGCGCGCGGTGTACGCCCGTTTCGGTTCCGTGCTCGAGGACGCACTGCTGGTCGGCTACACGCACCCCGGCGCCGAGATCGAGCCGCCCCCGGGGCTGACCGACCCCGAGCCGTGGATCTTCTTCACTCCCTCGGAGGAACTGCGGCTCATCGAGAAGGAGGGGGAGGAGTCCTACCGCGCACGCTACCGCCGTGCCGAGGAGGCATTCCTCGACACGGCGTCGCAGTGGCTCACCGTTCGCCGGCTCGTCGGCCCCCGGGCCCTGGCCGCCACCCACCGCTCGCTGCTCGAGGGCACCGTTCCCCCGGACACCGCGACCGTGGTCTCCGTCGCCTGAGAAAGTGTTGGGTAACTGATCGGTTGCTTGGTGTGATGTGCGGGTGGTGATCCTCGTGGCCGGGGCGGCGCGAGGATCACCGTCGTGTGTGTTTGTGTGTGCAAGCCCTCCTACGACTCGTCGTTG
>NZ_VKHT01000353.1 GCF_014141535.1 Streptomyces alkaliphilus
GGGCCTGCGGTTCCTGGAAGGGGGGAGGTTCCGGGCCGATCGGACCGGCCGGCACGGGGTCCGGGGGGAGGATCTCGCCCCCGTCGGCGGTGTGCTCGACGGCGAGGGACTCCACTCCCGGGTCGTGCGTGATCCACAGCATCGCGCCGGCGACGAACAGGGCCACGACCGCCGCGAGGAAGGCCGCGAGCCAACCCGGCAGGAAGCCCCGCTGGATGTAGGTGCCCTCCACCGTGAGCGGATCCCGCCCCGAGCGCTGCACCGCGAGGGTGTACGGCCGTTCCTGCTTGGAGCCGAACCAGATGATCTCCCGCGGCCGCAGCGTGGTGGTGACGAAGGCGGCCCGTCCGGGCTCGATCCGCACGTGGCCCGGCTGGATGGCGTAGGACAGCCGGTCGCCGTCGTCGCTGCCGACCACGGAGGCGGTGAGCGGCGTGTTGCCGAGGTTGTCGACCGCCAACCGGGGGCGCCCGCGGAGCCTCCCCCTGACGGTGGGTGGCACCAGCTCCGCCCGCACCTCGCTGAAGGGGAGCACGGTGATGTTCCCCTCGGGAACGACCGTGGCCTCGGGGTGCTCGGTCGGCGTGATCCGCACCGCGTACGGGGTCGGCCCCGCCGGGGCGTCGGGGTCACGGGGCGGTGCGAAGGTCAGCTCGACGTCCCCGGTCGTCCCCGGGTAGAGACGGAGCGTCCGCGGTTCCACCGTCGTCCAGGGGGCGACCTCTCCCACGGGCTCGAAGTGGTACTCGTCGACGACATCGCCGGTGTTGCGCAGTCGCAGGCGCACCCGCGTGGCGTCGCCGGGGCGAACGGTCGCGGAAGCGGGTTCCAGGGAGGTCCACAGGGTCACGTCGGGAGCGTAGTGAACGGGCCCCCACCCGGTCAGGAGCCGTCGGAGCCGTACCCGGTGTCCGGAAGGGCAGGATCGATGCCCTCGCGGAAGCCCTTCGAGAGGGGAGCGGGAAGGGTGCGGCGGAACTCCCGGGTCATGTCCCACGACATGTCAAGTGCCCCCGCGGGCAACGAATCTGCCCGGTGCAGGGGCCGGTGGGACGTTTCGTCGCGGAAGCGACACGGGTGATGGTTGTCGTATCCCTACTCCTACCCCGAGGAGATGCACACCATGCCGTCCTATCTGTCCCCCGGCGTCTACGTCGAGGAGGTAGCGAGCGGAACGCGTCCCATCGAGGGGGTGGGCACCTCGGTGGCGGCCTTCGTCGGCCTCGCGCCCACCGGGCCGATGAACGAGCCGACACTGGTCACCAACTGGACCCAGTACGTGGCGTCGTTCGGTGACTTCACCGAGGGGTACCACCTCGCGCAGGCCGTCTACGGGTTCTTCAACAACGGCGGCACCACCGCCTATGTCGTGCGGGTCGGCGGCTCGCCCGATGGCTTCCCGGCCGAGGCCGGCGGACGCCCCGGAGCGCTCGACGCCGCGCCCGCCGCACCGGCGCCCCTGTCGCCGGCCGCGCCGAGGGAACTCGGCACCTTCACCGTCACCGCGATCGCCCCCGGTCAGCGGGGACCGCTGACCGTCGAGGTGGCCGACGCGGAGGGCGAGGGCCCGGCCGAGCGGTTCCGACTGAACGTCAGGGACGGCGACAGGATCGTCGAGAGCTTCGACGTCACCCCGGGCAAGAAGAGCGGCCGCTCCTACGTCGTCACCCAGGTCAAGGAACGTTCCCGACTCATCTCCGTGGCCGAGGCGGCCCCCGCCGCGCAGCTCGCCCGCCCGGAGAACCAGACCGTGACGCTCGAGGCCCCCGCTCCCGCCCCGGCACCGGTGGAACCGGCCGCCTCGAACCCCCCGGCCCCCGGCGCCGAGCAGTACCTCGGGGACTCCGCCGACCGCACCGGCTTCGGCGGCCTGGAGGCCATCGACGAGATCACCATGGTCGCGGTCCCCGACCTGATGGCCGCCTACCAGCAGGGCGCCATCGACCTGGAGACCGTCAAGGCCGTCCAGCTCGGCCTCATCGCGCACTGCGAACTGATGGGCGACCGGGTCGCCATCATCGACCCGCCGCCGGGCATGAACGCCCGCCAGGTCCGGGTGTGGCGCCAGGAGACCGCCAACTTCGACTCCAGGTACGCCGCGCTCTACTACCCGTGGATCAAGACCTTCGACCCGGCCATCGGCAAGGCCCGGCTGATGCCGCCGAGCGGCCACATCGCCGGTGTCTGGGCGCGCAACGACAGCGAGCGCGGCGTGCACAAGGCGCCGGCCAACGAGGTGGTGCGGGGCGCCGTGGACCTGGAGCTCCAGGTCACCCACGGCGAGCAGGACCTGCTCAACCCCATCGGGGTCAACTGCCTGCGGGCCTTCCCCGGCCGGGGCATCCGGGTGTGGGGCGCGCGCACCCTGTCCTCCGACCCGGAGTGGCGCTACCTCAACATCCGCCGCTACTTCAACTACCTGGAGGAGGCCATCCTGCTGGGCACCCAGTGGGTGGTCTTCGAGCCCAACGACCACCGCCTGTGGGCCCGCATCCGGCGCAACATCTCGTCCTTCCTGACCAACGAGTGGCGCAGCGGTGCCCTCTTCGGTACCCAGCCCAACCAGGCCTTCTACGTCAAGTGCGACGAGGAGACCAACCCGCCGGAGTCCATCGACGTCGGCCGCGTCGTCTGTGAGATCGGCGTCTCCGTGGTCAAGCCCGCCGAGTTCGTGATCTTTCGGCTCTCCCAGTACTCCAGCGGCTCCAGCGAGCTGGAGGAGTAGGCGCCCGGTCGGCCGGTCACCGGAGTCCTCGGCTCCGGTGACCGGCCGACGCGCGGTGCCCCATCACTTCCCGCGGGGTGTGTCGTGACCCCGCCCCGACACAGAGAGAGAACGAACCGATGGCTCTGGAGCAGGGCGATGCCCTCACAGTTCACAACTTCGGCATCCAGATCGACGGCATCCTGGTCGACACCATCCACGAGATCAGTGATTTCACCTACGAGCTGGAGGTGATCACCTACACGCAGAACACGGCCGACGGGGGCGCCCCGCTCACCAAGAACATGCCGGGCATCGCGAAGGGCGGCAGCCTGAGCGTCGTCTACGGCGCCAACACCGACAAGGTCTTCACCGACTGGGTGAGCGACTCGATCGCGGGCGACATGGGGCAGGCCCGCAAGGACGCCTCGGTCATCCTCATGGACTACCAGCGGAACCCGGTGCGGCGCTACAACCTGCGCAACGCGTGGTGCCACAAGGTGGCCCCCTCGTCGCTGACCGCCGGCGACGCGTCGCCGCTCACCGAGACCGTGACCATCACCTTCGAAGAGCTGGTCATCGAGTAATGAGGCGCACGGTCACCCTGCCGACGATGAGGAACGCCGCAGCCGGAGGCCGGGCCCCGACCGGGGAACAGACCCCGGCCCCGGCTCCCGCCCCGGAACCGGCTCCGGCGCACGCGGCCGTCCCTCACGCCTCGGAGCTGCGCACCGAATTCCCCTTCGAACTGCCGCGCGGGTACGTCGACGCCGAGGGCACGGTCCACCGGGACGGGGTGATGCGGCTCTCCACCGCGCGGGACGAACTGCTCCCGCTCCGCGACGTCCGGGTGCGGGAGAACCCGGCGTACCTCTCGGTGGTGCTCCTGGGGCGCGTCATCACCCGGCTCGGCACCCTTCCGGTGGTGCACGACGGCACCGTCGAGGGGATGTTCGCCTCGGACCTGGCGTTCCTCCAGGACTTCTACCGCCAGATCAACGCCGAGGGGCACACCCGGGCCTCGGTGACCTGCCCCCACTGCTCCGAGCCCTTCGAGGTGGAGCTCGGCGGGAGCCGCCTGGGGGAATCGTGACGTACGCGACCGACCGTCTGCACGAGGAGATCGCGTACCTCGCCTACCACTTCCACTGGGGACACGCCGAGCTCCTGGACCTGGAGCACCACGATCGGATCCGCTACGTGCGGCAGGTCGCGGCCCTGGCGCCGCACACCGAGACGGGAGGCTGAACGGTGGGTTTCCTCGACCGCCTGCTGCGTCGCGCGGACGACACGGCGGACTCCCCGGCCGACCGGCCCGGCACCGTCGGCGGGGCCGCGGCCGCTCCCGCCGACGTGCCGGCCCCGGCACCCCCGGCCGTGCCGGCCTGGGCGTCGCTGCCGCCGCTCCGGCCGGTGCTGGGCGGGGGACGGCAGGTCGCCAACGCCCGGTTCGAGGACCGACTCGCGACCTTCCGCGACCCCTCGCAGCGTCGGGAGCGGTCTCCGGTGATCCTGGACGGCCGGGCTCCCGTGAGCCCCATGGGGCGGATGCCGGAGCCGCCCCGGGGTGCTGTTCCGGGACTCGAACCCCCGTCGCCCGAGCCGGCGTCGGGGTACTCCGTGCCCCCGATCCCGGTGGATCCGGGACCGGTCGACGTGCGGCGTGCCCCGAATCCGGTGCCGAGCGGGCCGGGGACCCGGCCCGTGGCCGCGCCCCGGCCCGGGTCGCCCACCCCACGGTCGGGGATCCGGGTGCGTCCCCGGCCGGCGACACCGGCACCGGTGTCGACCCGGCGCTCCCTGACCAGGGCGGCGACGGACCCGACCGCCTCCGAACGTCGGGTACTGCCGGCCGTACGCCGGGAACCGACTCCTCGCACGGACACACCCGCGGCGGCGGCCACGACTGCCCCGGCGCCCCCGGCGGCTGACCCCGCGCCCCCGGCGGGTGCGCCGCGGTCGGGGACGTCGGCACGCGGGGGAGGGGCGGACACCCCCGGGCGCGGCGGCTCCGGCGTGCCCGGGAGCCCACCCGTCCAACGGGCGGTGTCCACCGACACCCCGGGCCCCCGGCCGTCGCGACCCGCGTCGAGGGGCGGCTCGTCCCATCCC
>NZ_VKHT01000354.1 GCF_014141535.1 Streptomyces alkaliphilus
GATGGGCCCGGCCCGCCGGAAACCCGGGCCGGCCGGCCCGCGGCGGAGCGCGTGCCCGGGGCCCCCGCCCCCGGGGTGCCGGGCCCCCGCGGCTCGTCGGCGATGGCGATGCCGTAGTCACGGGCGAGGCCGGCGAGGCCACTGTCGTAGCCCTGGCCGATCGCCCGGAATCTCCACTCTCCCCCGCGCCGGTACAGCTCACCGCCGATCATGGCGGTCTCGGTGGTGGCGCTGGTCATCGCGAAGTGTGCCTGCTCGCCGCCGTCGGTCGAGTCGAGCAGGCGCAACCGCAGGTCGGGTACGGAGGCGAAGGTGCCCCCGTCCACCGACGCGCACACCACCACACGCTCCACCTCCGGCTCCAGGCGCGTGAGGTCCACCTGCACGGACTCCACGCGGACGCCCCGCCCCCCGCCGCCGCCGGCTCCCTCACCGCGTTTTCCGAGGTGGATGACCGTGCCGGAGGGGTGAGCGGGCCGGCCGTGGAAGACCATGTCGGCGTCCGAGCGGACCCGTCCGTCGGCTGTGAGCAGCAACGCGGAGACGTCCGTGTCCGGCACGCGCGGATCGGCGGTCCGCACGAGTTCGACGCGGATCGCCCGTGCCTCGACGGGGACGTTCGCGCCCTTCCCCAGGGGAACCGATGCCATGTCCACCATTCTGCCCCCGACCGGCCGAAATCGGACGGGCGGGGGACGGACCCCGGGCCCGTCCCTCCTCGGCCCGTGGCCCGACTACCCGCCCCCGGGCAGGGCGTCGCGGAGGAAACCGTCGACGGCGTCGAGGAAGTCGTCCCCCGAGAGCACCGCCCGGTCGTTGTGGTCGGCCCCCTCGACCACGTGCAGGGAGATCGGACCGGCGGTGTGCTCCTCCACCACCTGTCGGGAGAAGCGGTCCGGCACGATCCGGTCGGAGTCGCCCGCCACCACCAGCACCGGCCCCTCGTACCGTCCCAGGTGTTCGGTGGTCGGGAAGCGGTCGCGCAGCAGGGCGCGCACCGGCAGGAAGGGGTAGTGGTGCCGACCGACGTCGGCCAGTTCGGTGAAGGGGGAGCGCAGCACCAGGGCGGCCGGCGGGAGCTCCGCGGCGGCCTCGGAGACCACCGCCGAGCCGAGCGACTCGCCGAGGTACACGATCCGGTCGGGGTCCACGTCGGGGTGGTCCGCGACCCGTGCCACGGCCGCGAGGAAGTCCTCGGCCAGCACCTCCTCACGGGGGTCACCGGGGTTGCCGCCGTATCCCCGGTAATCGGTGAGCAGCACCGCGTGCCCGCGCTCGGCCAGCCCCTCGGCGAGCGGCACCCGACCGGCCCGGTTGCCGCCGTTGCCGTTGGCGACCACCACCGTGCTGTGCGGGGAACCCGGGGAAGAGGCTTCCGCGGGCGGCAGGAGCCAGGCGGTGAGTTCGGTGTCGTCCGCGCCGGTGTACGCGATCTCCTCCACCCCGGCGGGCGGGGCCGGGGCGGACCGGTCGGGGAGGTAGATCAACTGGCGTTGCAGCAGCCAGGCGGCGAGCACCACCAGCAGCCACAGCACCACAGCGACGGCGAGAACCTTCCACGTCACCGACACCCAGCGCCCCGCAGCCATGGCATCGACCCTAGGGGTGGGGCGCGGCCGTCGCCCGCCGAACGCGCGCCGGGGGTGCCGGGGCCGGCCTCTCCGGGGGCCCGGTCGGCGGTCCCGGGGCCGGATGACCCGTTCGCGCCCCGGGACGTCGCGCGCGACGATGAGGAGAGGGCGGGAGGACCACCCGGGAAAGGTCCGGCGCCTCGGGCTTCGGGCCGGTGGGGAGAGAACCATGACGGTACTGGTGACGGCCGCGAGCCGACACGGGACGACCGAGGCCATCGCCCGCGAGATCGCCGAGGTGTTGGCGGAACACGGCGTGGAGGCGGTCGTGCGCTCTCCCGGTGAGGTGGACGCGGTCGATCCCTACGAGGCGGTGGTGCTCGGCAGCGCCGTCTACGCCGGCCACTGGCTGCCGCCCGCCGGTGAACTGGTGGAGCGTTGTGGCCCCGCCCTCGCCGAACGCCCGGTGTGGTTGTTCTCCAGCGGCCCGGTGGGGGATCCCGCGCGGAAGATGGTGCGGGAGATGGACAAGGACCCGGTGGAGCTTCCGGAGGTGCGCGAGGCCGTGCACCCGCGCGACCACCGGATGTTCGCCGGCCGGCTCGAGCGCGAGGACCTCAAATTCCCGGAGCGCGCCGCCCTGTGGGTCTTCCGGGGGCTGGAGGGGGATTTCCGGGATCACGACGCGATCCGCGGCTGGGCGGAGTCCATCGCCGGGGCTCTCGGCGCCTCCCCGGGGAGGCATTCCCCCGCCGAATGACGACGCCCCGCCGTACGCCGGAGCCGTGGAGAGCCGTCCCGGGCGTGCCCCGACCCGTGCGGTCAGCGGGTGACGAACTGGGTGAGGATCGCCTGCACCTCGTAGATGTCCACGCCCTTGGTGAAGGTCTTCTGCATCGGCACCGAGTCGCCGGAGATCCAGATCTTCAACTCACCGTCCAGGTCGAAGGTGCCGGCGGTCTCCACGGCGAAGTGCGTGATGCTCTTGTAGGGGACGGAGTGGTACTCGACCTTCTTGCCGGTGATGCCCTGCTTGTCGACCAGGATGAGCCGCCGGTCGGTGAACATGATGGTGTCGCGGATCAACAGGTACGCGGCGTGCACCCGTTCCCCCTGACCCAGGAGTCTCGCGTACTCCTGCTGCGCCTGCGCCGGATCGATGGCGTGCGCGTTGCCGAAGAGTGCCATGTGTTCCCCGTTCCCTGTTCCCGCGCGGCCCCGCGCGTCCGGCGCGCGTGGTTCGTACGGTATCGGGGACGCCCGGCCGCCGGCGACGGTTCCGCCGGGTCGGTCCAGCGGCGGGCCGCCGCCCACACCGCCGCCGGGACGAGCCGGGTCCGCTCCCCGTAACCGTGGTGGACTCCGGCCATCCGCAGCACCACGGGTGACGACGGGGCCGACGGCCCGGGCGGAGCCGGCGGGGAGGACTCCTCAAAACGGCGCACCGCACGACCGTAACGGGGCCGCTCCGCCGACGGCGTCGGGTCGGCCGGTGCCCGGGGCCGGCCGTTCACCGGCCGAAGTCCGTCGTCGGGCCCATTATCCGGAAAAACCATCGCGCGTCCCCCGGTTGGGTGCACACTGGGCGCGACATTCACCGGATGGGGGGCCGTCGGGGTCCTTCGTCCTGCACGGAAAAGAGCGGACCTGTGCGTCGTACGATCCGAACCGCCCTGTTCGCGGCGGTGACCCTGGCGTTCCTCGCGCCCCTCACCCCGGCCCACGCCGCTTCCACCACGGGCGACCTCATGATCACCCACGTACGTCCCAACGCCGCCGGGGCGGACGTCAAGGACGGCAAGCAGGTCAATCTCAACGGCGAGTACTTCATCATCAAGAACGTCTCGAAGAAGACGGTCGATCTCGGCGGATGGGTCCCCGACATCACCACCAACACCTATGGCCGCGCCCTGCCGTCCTACAAGCTGCCCGCGGGCGCCGAGGCGTACGTGCACACCGGTAGCGGCACCAACCGCAAGGACGCCAACGGCAACCACCACGTCCACCGCGGCTACGCCCGGCACGTCCTGCCCAACGACGGGAAGGCCAAGAACCCCAACCTGCGGCTGAAGAAGCCCGGCAGCGCGGACAACAACGCCGCCGCCGGCACCGTCAGCGCCTGCAACTGGAACGTCGCCGCCGACGGGAAGACCTACACCTGCTGACCCGCGACGGCCCCGGGCGGGCCCGGTCCGCGCGACGCGTCCACGGACCGGGCTTGCCCCTCACACGGTGGTAGGTGGTGGAGTCGGGGGCACCATGTTCACCATCGGGGATTTCGCCAGGCACGGTCGGGTCTCGGTCCGGATGCTGCGTCACTACGACGCGATCGGACTGCTGCGCCCGGCCCGCGTCGATCCCGGGACGGGTCGGCGCCACTACACGGCCGGGCAACTCGCCCGGCTGAACCGCGTCATCGCGCTCAAGGAGCTCGGCTTCACTCTCCAGCAGGTGCGGGAGATCGTGGACGGTGGGCTCACCACCGAGGAGTTGCGCGGCATGTTGCGACTGCGGCGGGTCGAGCTGGAGACCGAGGTGGCCGCGACGACGGCCCGCCTGGCCCGGGTCGAGGCGAGACTCCGATCGATCGAGAGCGAGGGGCACATGCCCACCGACGACGTCGTCCTCACCTCACTTCCCGCCATCCGGGTGGCGGAGCTGACCGCCATCGCTCCCGGCTTCGACCCCGGTGACATCGGCCCGGTCATCGGCCCCCTCTACGAGGAACTGTTCCGCCGACTGGGGGCGGCGGGCATCACCCCGACCGGCCCCGGTGTGGCCCGTTACGAGGACGTCCCCGGGGGTGACGGAGCCGTGCGCGTCCACGCGGGCGTGCGGGTCTCGGCGCCCCCGCGGGACGGTCACGGGGAGACCGGCGACCCGCGGGTGCTCGACCTGCCGGCCGTCGAGCGGGCGGCCACGATCGTCCACCGGGGCCCGATGGAGGCCATGGCGCCCACCGAGCAGGCGCTGACGCGGTGGCTCGAACACCACGGTCTGCGGGCGATCGGCTACCCCCGGGAGGTCAACCTGGAGTGCCCGCCCGACCGGGAGGCATGGGTGACGGAACTCCAGGTGCCGGTGACCGGGGCCCACTGAGACGAGGAACCCGGGGGTCGGTCGTCGCCCGCTCTCCGGTGCGCGAACCCCGGAGGGAACGGGTCACGTCCCGGCCCGGAACCCGGCGGTGGAGTCGGTCCGCCCGGGGGCACCGGGGCACAGGGGGGAGG
>NZ_VKHT01000355.1 GCF_014141535.1 Streptomyces alkaliphilus
GGCGGGGGAACGCGCGGCCGGCTTCCGCTCACCCGCGGACCCCGGGGCTCCGGGGCGCACGGGTGGCGATGGCCGTCCGGTAGTGCTCGACGGTGGAACGGGCGGCGCGCTCCCAGGTGAAGCGTCCCAGCACGCGTTCGCGTCCCGCCGCGCCGATCCTCGCGCACAGCCCGTCGTCCGTCAGCAGGCGGCCGATGGCCACCGCCAGCGCGCCGGCGTCCCCGGGAGGCACGGCCAGGCAGGTCTCGCCGTCGGGGCCGGCGACCTCGGGGACCGCCCCGCCGGTGGTGGCGACCAGGGGGGTGCCGGTGGCCATCGCCTCGGCGGCGGGCAGCGAGAACCCCTCGTAGAGCGAGGGCACGCAGGCGACCCGGGCGCCGCGGATCAGGCGGGCCAACTCGGCGTCGTCGATGCCCTTGACGAACTCGACCGCCCCCTCCAGACCGAAGCGTTCCAGCGCCTCGGCGACCGGACCGCGCCCGGGGCGGGAACCGACGACCACCAGGTGGGCGGCGGGATGCTCGGTGCGCAGTTTGGCCAGGGCCTCCACCAGGTGGACCAGCCCCTTCAGGGGCACGTCGGCACTGGAGGTGGTGACGATGCGGCCGGGCACCACCGGCTCGGCGGGGTCCGGGCGGAAGATCGTCGTGTCGGCCCCGATGGGCACCACGTGAATGCGGTGGGGCCGCACGCCGAGGTCGTCGATGATCTCGCTCCGGGAGGTGTGGGAGACGGTCAGCACGGTCTCCAGCCGGCGGGCCACCCGCTTCTGCATCCGGGTGAAGGCGTACCAGCGGCGCAGCGACAGGCGACGACCGAGGTCGGGGGCGGCCGCCAACTCCAGGCGCCGGTCCACGGTGATGGGGTGGTGGATGGTGGTGACCTGCGGCGGCACGGCATCGGGCCCGGTGAGGGGGCCCGCTCCCATCAACCCGTAGCCGAGGGTCTGGTTGTCGTGGACGACGTCGAAGTCGCCCCGGCGGGCCGCGAGCAGTCGGCGGGCGCGCAAGGAGAAGGTCAGCGGCTCGGGGAAGCCGCCGGTGCGCATGATCGCGAACTCCAGGGCGTCGATCCAGTCCCGGAACTCCCCGGCCCCAGGGGTGCGGAACGGGTCCGGGTCGCGGTACAGATCCAGGCTCGGCAGCTCGGTGAGCGGGACCCCGGGGTCCAGGACGGGGTAGGGCTGGGCGCCTATCACCTCGACCCGGTGACCGAGTGCGGTCAGCTCACGGGAGAGGTGTCGGACGTAGACCCCCTGCCCCCCGCACCAGGGGTTGCCCTTGTAGCTGAGCAGGGCGATCCGCAGGGGTCGGTCCCCCTCCGAGTGCGTGGCCACTCCGGCTCCCTTCCGTCCGCGTGCGCCGGAGCGCCTTCTCCCGGGGCCGGTGGTGGGGGTCCACCGCACCGACCGGGCTACCGACGAGTACGAAAACGATAGCCTGCCCCCTCCCCGGCGCCTCCGGGGCGGGACGTGACACGTGCCACGGACCCCGGCGGTCCGGGCGTGCCACCGGGTTGCCCGGGGCCGTCGGGCACCATTGTCATCGACGCCCATCCGGGTCCCGACAACCGGGGCCCGTGATCGTCGGGACGACCCCGCCCGGGGACACCGGCACCCGGCGGTGGGAGCACCTCGTGACCGCCGGACGGGTACCGACATGGCCGTACCCGGCGCCCCGGCGCCGGGCCGGGACCGAGAGGAGGGAGGGGGTCCCGCCGCCGACGCGGTTCGGCGCGCCGGTGTCCCCGGACCGCCCATGACGACACTGCCGTCCCCCGGGGATTCCCGGCCGGCGTCACCGCGCACCGAGCGGCAGCGCGAGCGCCGTCGGCGCATCCTGGACGCCGCGACCCGGCTGGCCTCGGCCGGCGGCTTCGAGGCGGTGCAGATGCGGGAGGTGGCCGAGGCCTCCGACGTGGCGCTGGGCACCCTCTACCGTTACTTCCCCTCCAAGATCCACCTCCTGCTGGGCGTCCTGCTCGACCAGTTGGAACTGCTGCGCGAGACGCTGCGGGACCGTCCGCTGACCGAGGCCGACCCGGCGGAGCGACTGCTGCGCACGCTGCGCAGGGCGTTCCGCGCACAGGAGCGGGATCCCCTGCTGGCGGAGGCGATGATGCGGGCCCTGGTGTTCGCCGACCGCTCGGCGCAGGCGGAGGTGCGGGCGGTGTCGGAGCTGACCACGGACATCCTGGTGGACGCCGCCGGACTGCCCGCCGACCCGGGACCGGATCGGCGCAGCGCGATGCGGGTGATCCAGCTGACCTGGCACTCCACCCTGATGCACTGGCTGTCCGGGCACACCACGGCCGCCGAGGCCGACCGGGACCTGAGCACGGCCTGCCGTCTGGTGGCGGGCGGGACCGGCGGCTAGCGGGCGGCCCCGGCGGCGGGGGGACCGCCGCCGGGGGCCCGGGAAAGCGCAGCGGTTACAGTGGGCGGCGCAGTCCACGGGGGTGCCACCGACGCACCCCCGGCCCGCGAGCGGGGAAAGACCGGTGCGAGACCGGCGCTGACCCGCAACCGTGATCCGGACGCGACGCCACGGCGCGCGCCCGGTGAGCCGGACCTCCCGCGTGCGGGCACGCACTGGCTCCCGGTCCCGGACCTCCGGTCCGCCGGCCGAATCCGTCGAGGAACGCGGAACCGAGCCGGGTGCCCGCCCGTCGGCGTGCCCGACGGTGGTCGGGGCGCGGTCGGGGCGGTCAGCCGTGCAGACGGCCCGCCCCACCGAAAGGCAGCACGATGACACCGCTCCGCGGCGCGACCGCCCTGGCCGGCGCGGCCCTCCTCCTGCTGGGCCCGGTCCCGGCTGCGGGTGCCGACGACGCCACGGCGTCCCCCACCCCACCGGCCGACGAGGGCCTGTACGGGGAGAGCGACCCGTCCTGGGACGGGGTCTGGCGGCAGTCGCTGGCGATGCTGGCCCTGGAGGCCGCCGGTGAACCCGTCCCGCCCGCCGCCGTGACCTGGCTGTTGGGACAGCAGTGCCCGGAGGGCGGCTTCCCCGCGTATCTCCCGGAGCCCGGTGCCGCGTGCGACGGCGAGCCGGCGGTGGACACCAACGCCACCGGTATGGCCGTGCAGGCCCTCGCGGCCGCGGCCGAGGAGGACGCCGCCGCGGAGGCCGTGCTGGACTCGGCCGTGGAGTGGCTGCTGTCCGCCCGCAACGAGGACGGCGGCTGGGCCTACGCGCCCGGTGGGGAGAGCGACGCGAACTCCACGGCGGTGGCGCTCTCGGCGCTGTACGCGGTCGGCGCCGAGCCGGCCGAGGTCGAAGCCGCCGAGGAGGCGCTGCTGGCGTTCCGCCTGGGGTGCGAGGCGCCGGAGGCGGACCGCGGGGCGTTCGTCTGGCAGCCCGAGGAGGACGGCTCCCGGTACGCCAACGAACTGGCGACCGTGGACGCCGTCCTGGCCCTGGCCCCCGCGGCCGGGGACCGGACGCCCGACGGGCCGCCGGCGGCCCCGGCGTGCGAGGGGGACCCGGGCAACGCCTCCGCGGTCGAACCCGCGGAGGCCGCCGAGGACGGCCTGGCCTGGCTGCTCTCCCGCGTGACCGAGGGCGGCGGGTGGGTGCGCTCCCCCTTCGACGACTCCCCGATGCCCGGCCCCACGGCCCGGGTCGCGCACGGTCTGGCCGCCGGCGGGTGGACCGAGGAGGCCCGTGCCGTCCTGGCCCCGACCGCCGGGGAGGTCTCCGACGAGGACGGCCCCTACGGCGGCACCGGGACCGTCGCGGAGTTGATACTGGCGTTGGAGGCGGTCGGGGACGACCCCACCGACTTCGGGGGCGTGGACCTCACGGCCCGGCTCCTCGCCTCCGGCCCGGACCCCGACGCCCCGGCGACGGAGCCGGAGGACCGCGGCGACGGTGACGCGGCGGCCGGTGAGGCCGACGCGGAGGACTCCGGCGGCGGCCTCAACTCCCTGTGGTTCCTCGGGGCCCTGCTGTTGGCGGGCGTCGGCGTGGGTCTGCTCGCCGCCCTGCGTCGGGGTGGGAGGACCACCGGAGGCACCACGGGGAACGACGGGGAGGACGGCGCCGGGGCCACGAAGGCCGAGGACGGCGGTCCGACGGACACCGGGGAGCCCCGGACGTGAGAGGCGTGCGCCGGGGAGCCCTGGTCACCGGGGTCGCCGGGGTCCTGTTGGGCCTCGGCGCCGGTGCCCTCGTGCCGCAGGCTGCGGCGCTCCAGCGGGCCGAGGACACCGGAGGCGCCGAGGACACCGGGAACGGACGTTCCGGCACCGGGTACCGCTACTGGTCGTTCTGGGAACTCGACGAGAACAACGCCCCGGACGCCCCGGACGGCTCGGAGGAGGACGGGGAGGACGGGGAGGCCCCGCGGTGGCGGTACTCCACCCGGGGCCCCGGCACCCTGCGCCCGCTCGACGGCGACGTTCTGGGCATGCGGTTCGCCGTCACGGTGAACTCCGGGGACGCGCGCGCCCCGCGCGGGGACGCGGAGGCCACCTCCTTCGGGACGATCTGCGCCGGGGAGCCCGCCGGGGCCGGGACCCGGCGGGTCGCCCTGGTCGTCGACTTCGGTGTCCCCGCCGACGCCCCGGATGGGGAGACCCCCCCGCAGGGCCCGCTCACCGTCTGCGCCCGGGTACCGGACGGCGGCACGGCGGCGGACGCGCTGGCGGACACGGCGGGGCCGCTGCGGTACGCCCCGAACGGGCTGTTGTGCGCCATCTCCGGCTACCCGCGACGCGGGTGCGGGGAGGCGGTGGCCCTCGACGACCGGTCGGAGGGGGGCGCCGGGGCGACCC
>NZ_VKHT01000356.1 GCF_014141535.1 Streptomyces alkaliphilus
GAGCCCGACCGAACCGCCCCCGGCCGCCGCTGATCCACCGCGGCCCCGCGCCCTCCGCCCCATCAGCCCGACCCGCGCGAATCCGGGGAATGGCCGGAACCTGCCCCACCGTCTCCCGATCGGTGACGGCACCCGACACCGGCCGGTACCCGGCATGGGGCTTCCGGCGATGCGTCCACGCCCACCCCGATTTCCGCCGCCCTCACACGCCTTATCCACACCCATGTCCCGGGTGCCCTCCGCCTCACCGGCGTACCGCTCGGCACCCGAACCGTTCACAGGGGGAGATCACATGGCCGACACCGGCCGTCATCACACCGACGCCCCGGCGTCGTCCGTCCCGGAGGAGACCCCCTCCGGGGTGGAGAAGCCCGACTCCGCGCCCATCCTGGAGCTGCGGTCCCTCACCCGTGTCCACGGCAGCGGCGTCGCCACCGTCAACGCCCTGCGCGGCGTCGACCTCACCGTCCGCGCCGGTGAACTCGTCGCGGTGATGGGGCCCTCCGGCTCGGGGAAATCCACCCTCCTGACCCTCGCGGGGGGCCTGGACACCGCCACCTCCGGCCAGGTCCTGGTCGAGGGCGTGGACCTGGGGGCCCTCTCCCGGGCCGAGCTCGCCCGGGTGCGTCGCAATCGGGTCGGCTACGTCTTCCAGGACTACAACCTGATCCCCGCTCTCACCGCGGTCGAGAACGTCTCCCTGCCCCGCGAGCTGGACGGCGTGTCCGCCAGGGTCGCCCGGCGCGAGGCTCTGGCGGCCCTGGAGGAGATCGGCCTCCCCGAGGTCGTCGATCGCTTCCCCGACGAGATGTCCGGTGGTCAGCAACAGCGGGTGGCCATCGCCCGCGCCCTGGTCGGTGACCGTCGCCTGGTCCTGGCCGATGAGCCCACCGGCGCCCTGGACTCCGAGACGGGTGAGACCGTCCTCGCCCTGCTGAGAAGCCGCTGTGACGATGGTGCCGCCGGGGTGATGGTCACCCACGAACCCCGCTTCGCCGCCTGGGCGGACCGGGTGGTCTTCCTGCGCGACGGCTCCGTGGTGGACGAGGCCGCCGGCAGCGGCCCGGAGTCCCTCCTCCCGTCGGGGGCACTGCGGTGAAACGACTGCACATGTGGCGGGCCGCCCTGCGCATCGCCCGTCGCGACGCCTGGCGGTCCAAGGGGCGCAGCGCCCTGGTGGTCGCCATGCTCGCCCTGCCGATCATCGGCGCCTCCGGTCTGGACATCGCCCTGCGCTCGGCTGATCTGAGCACCGAGGAACGCCTCACCCGTGAGATGGGCGCCGCCGACGCCCGCTTCCTCGATTTCGGTCTCGGCCGGCCCATCCAGCAGTACCCCACGGACCGGACATCCGCCTTCGGTATCTCCGGTGGCGAGAAGCCGCGGACCGAGGAGGAAGCGCGACGCGAGCTGGAAGCCGCACTGACCGCGGCTCAATCCGCCTCCCCCGAGCGGGTCGTCACCGATGCCTCCGCTTCCCCGGCGGTGGTCACCACGGCCGCCGGTGCCACCTCCGTCGAGGTGCGCGAACTGCCCGCCGACGACCCCTTGGCCCGGGGAATGCTCACCCTGCGGGAGGGCCGTTTCCCCTCGGCCGCCGGTGAAGTGGCCGTCACCCGGGAGTTCCTGGACATCAGTGAACTGAAACTCGACTCCACGGTCGGCTTCCCCGACCTGGAGGACGCGGCCCACCGCATCGTCGGTGTCTACGAGATCCCCTCGGAGCTGAGAAGGGAGCAGATCCTCGCGCCTCCCGGGGCCCTGATTCCCGAGTTGGCCGAGCACGAGGCGGTCCAGGACATCGACTTTCAGTTCCTCGTGTCGGTGCCGAACGGCATGCCGTGGTCGGACGTGGTGAAGGTCAACGAGACCGGCTGGATGGTGACCTCTCGCCTCGTTCACCACGATCCCCCGCCGGACGATCAGGTACCCGCCTACGCGGAGGGGCGTTGGGACGCATCGGGTGCCGATGCCCAGGCCTTCGCCGTGGTCGGTGTCGTCCTGGCCCTGATCATCATGGAGATCTGCCTGCTCGCCGGTCCCGCCTTCGCGGTCGGGGCGCGACGTTCGCGCCGCATGCTCGGCCTGGTCGGGGCGAACGGCGGCGACCGCCGACACATTCGGGCGATCATGCTCGGCGGCGGTCTGGTCCTCGGCCTGGTCGCCGCCGTGGTGGGCGTGGTGCTCGGCCTCCTGCTGACGCTCCTCACCCGGCCGTGGCTGGAGGGTCAGCTGGGGTTCCGATTCGGTGCCCTGGACCTGCGTCCGCTGGAGCTGGCGGCCATCGGAGCCCTTGCCGTCTTCACCGGCCTGATCGCCGCTCTGGTGCCGGCTCTCCTGGCCGCCCGGACACCGGTGTTGCAGTCGCTCACCGGTCGTCGGGGAGTGCGACGAACCGGTCGGACGATGCCCGTGGCGGGCGCCGCAGCCTTCGCGCTGGGCGCCGGCCTGGCCCTTCTCGGTGGCTACGCCCTCAACGAGCCCGTCGCCGTGGCGGCGGGGGCGATCGTGGCCCAGTTGGGTCTGGTGGCCATGACGCCGGTACTGGTCGGAATGTTCGGTCGGCTGGGCCGCTTCCTGCCGCTCGGCGGGCGCCTGGCGCTGCGGGACGCGGTCCGCAACAGGTCGCGCACCGCTCCGGCGGTGGCGGCGGTCCTCGCGGCGGTCGCCGGTTCCATCACCCTCGCCACCTATTACGGCTCCGACGAGGCCCAACGCGAAGCGGGTTACGACCCCATGGTTCCCTACGGGACGGTGGTGCTGTCGGCCGGGGACGAGCGAGCCCTTCCCGCGCTGTCGAGAGCCCGTGCCGCGGTGGAGGAGCACGTCGAGACGACGGCGCGCGCCGATCTGGCCCGCCTGGTGCCGGACGAGAAGATCTGCGACGACTGGGAGGGCGCCACCCCGGGCTGCGGACTGGTGCGTGTCCTGATTCCCATGGAGAACCGCTGCACGGAGGAGCAGAGATTCGCGGAGTACGCGCAGTCGCCTCCATGGCAGTGCGGGGATCCGGACGGCTACCACACCGTTCTCCTGGATGAGGTGGTGATCGGAGGGCCGGAGGTGCTCCGAGCGCTCGGCATGGATGACCGCCGTGCCACGGAAGCGCTGGAACGGGGAAAAGCTGTCGTACTGAAGCCCACGGCCCTGTGGACCGACACCCCCGGGGTGGAACCCGCCGACGGCACGTTCGGTGAGGTGACCGTGGCGCTCAGTTCCGCCGAAACCGTCCGAGCCGAGGATGAGGCCTGGCACGCGTCCCGGGAGGAGTCGGAGTCCTCGTCCGCCGCTCCCGCCTCGCACACCGTGCCCCTTCCCGGCCGGGGGGAAGCGGTGGCGTTGGAGGGCTGGGCACAGACGGGACCGATCCTTCCGGCGGATCGGATGGAACACTTCCCCGCCGTGTACGTGGATCCCGGCAGGGACGCGGTCGATACGTTCTCCCGGCTCGTCGTCCTCATACCGCCGACCACCGCGGAGGCTGCCGGGCTCCCCTCGGTCGATTACGCCACCCTCTGGAGCACGGACGAGCCCCCCGCCGGGGCTCGATGGCAGGCGGTGGAGGAGGTGCTCCGTGACATCCCCCACGGACCGCCGGCCTTCGTCGAACGGGGCTATCTCGGGAACGCGGACATCGTCCTGCTGGTCATCGCGCTGTTCGCCGGCGTGGTGACCGTGGGAGCGGCGGGTATCGCGACCGGTCTCGCCAGGGCCGATTCGGAGGCCGACCTGGCCACCCTGGCCGCCATCGGTGCCCCGCCCCGGGTGCGCCGCACGCTGATGGGCATGCAATGTGCCGTCATCGCGGGCATGGGGGTGGTGCTGGGCTCACTGTCGGGCCTGATCCCCGGGATCGCCCTGGTGGTGGCGGAACACCGCAACCGACTGGCGATGTGGGAGCAGAACAATTTCCGCTGGAATATGGACGCCCCGGAGCTCACCCTGGTCCCGCCCTTCGGTCTGGTGGGGCTGATGATCGTCGGTCTGCCGCTGCTGGCCTGGGTGTTGGCCGCTCTGCTGACGCGTTCGGGTACCGGGCTCGTCCGCCGTGCGGATTGATCGGCGTGCATGATGGAACCATGACGCAGCCGAGGAATGAACCGCCGAAGGAGAGCCCGCAGGTCCTGGTCGTGGGGCCGGACGGAATGGCGCTCGGCAGCGCCGGTCCGCGGGTGAACGCCGAGGGTGAGCGCGG
Organism: Streptomyces alkaliphilus; assembly: GCF_014141535.1. Taxonomy (GTDB): domain Bacteria; phylum Actinomycetota; class Actinomycetes; order Streptomycetales; family Streptomycetaceae; genus Streptomyces; species Streptomyces alkaliphilus. Next base: position 4,196 of record NZ_VKHT01000356.1, read on the forward strand.
GGAGAACGCCGAGACCCCGGTGACGGAAATGGTCGAGCAGCCGGCCAAGGTGATGCGGATCGGCAGCATGATCAAGCAGTTGTTGGAGGAGGTGAAGGCGGCGCCGCTGGACGAGGCCAGCCGGGCGCGGTTGAAGGAGATCCACTCCAGTTCGGTCAAGGAGTTGGAGGAGGGCCTGGCGCCGGAGCTGGTCGCCGAGTTGGAGCGGTTGTCCCTGCCGTTCACCAACGACCAGTTGCCCACGGACGCGGAGTTGCGCATCGCGCAGGCCCAGCTGGTGGGTTGGCTGGAGGGGTTGTTCCACGGGATCCAGACCGCGTTGTTCGCGCAGCAGATGGCGGCCCGGGCGCAGCTGGAGCAGATGCGTCGGGCGCTGCCCGCCGGACTCGGCGCGGAGGATCACGGTGGCGAGGGACGCGGGGACATCCGCTCCGGCCCCTACCTCTGAGCCACGGGTGCTCCCGGTTCCCCGGGTCCCGGAAGCCCTCGGCCCGGGCCCGGGCGGGAACCGTGAGGAGGGCGGAGCGGGGGGTGCCCCCGTGACCGGCCGCGTGCCGGTCCCCGTCCCGGCGGGGACGGGTG
>NZ_VKHT01000357.1 GCF_014141535.1 Streptomyces alkaliphilus
GAGGGGAGCGGCCCGGGAGGCCGACCTCCCGCCCCGGGTTAGGGTGCGCGGGGGATCCGGGATGTGACACGGGGAACATTCGGACGAATCCCCTGGCATCGCGGACGTACCGATGGGTAACGTCCAGGCGGCCCGCGGGATCCGCGGGCCCCGACCAGTACCGCAGCCAACGAGGGCCGGACCGTGACGGCCCCTTCGGCGTGTCCGAGGAGCGTTCGTGCCCGAGTCCCCCGAACCCCGCGAGTTCAGTGGCCCCGCCCTCCGGGGGGCACCGGACGGGAACGGCCTGCCGGGTCTGATCGACGCCAACGCCGCCCGCCGGCCCGACGAAGCCGTGGTCGCCCGCAAGCGGGACGGGGTCTGGGAGGACGTCACGGCCTCCGCCTTCCGCTCCGAGGTCCGCGCCGTGACCAAGGGGCTGATCGCCTCCGGGATCCGCCCCGGCGACCGGGTGGCCGTGATGTCGCGGACCCGGTACGAGTGGACCCTGCTGGACTTCGCCCTCTGGTACGCGGGCGCCGTGTCCGTCCCCATCTACGAGACCAGCTCGGCCGAGCAGACCGCCTGGATCCTCGCCGACTCCGGAGCCGTCGGCGTCGTCACCGAGAACGCCGAGCGCCGCGCGCTGGTGGAATCCGTGCGCGACCGCCTGCCCGACCTCCGGCGGCACTGGACCCTGGACCCCGGCGCGGGGAACGGCGGGGCATCCGGCGCCGGTGGGGAAACGGCCGAACCCCCGGCCATCGAGGCACTGGTCCGGGCGGGCGAGGACGTCGGGGAGGCCGCCCCGGACCGCGCCCTGGAGACCGTCGGTCCCGACACCCCCGCCACCATCATCTACACCTCGGGCACCACCGGGCGCCCCAAGGGCTGTGTGCTGACCCACGGGGCCTTCCTCGCCGACGCCCGGGGCGTGGTCCAGGTCCTCGGCCCGCTGTTCCGCACCGGCGAGAGCTCGGTGTTGCTCTTCCTCCCGCTGGCCCACGTCTTCGCCCGCCTCGTGCAGGTGGTGGCGGTGCTCGCGCCGATCAAGCTCGGCCACGCCCCCGACGTGAAGACCCTCACCGACGAGTTGGCCTCCTTCCGACCCACCATCGTGCTGGGGGTGCCCCGGGTCTTCGAGAAGGTCTACAACTCCGCCCGGGCGAAGGCCCGGGAGGCCGGGAAGGGGCGGATCTTCGACGCCGCCGCCGCGACCGCCATCGCCCACAGCCGGGCCCGGGACACCGCCGCGGGCCCCGGGTGGGGCCTGCGGCTGCGGCACGCCCTCTTCGACCGCCTGGTGTACCGCAAACTGCGGGCGGTGCTGGGCGGTCGGGCGACCCACGCCATCTCCGGCGGCGCCGCCCTCGGCGAACGGCTGGGGCACTTCTACCGGGGCATCGGGTTCACCGTCCTGGAGGGGTACGGGCTGACCGAGACCTGCGCGCCGACCGCGGTCAACCCCTTCGACGCCCCCCGGATCGGCACCGTCGGCCGACCGCTGCCCGGGACCTCGGTACGGATCGCCGAGGACGGCGAGGTGCTGCTGCGCGGCCCGCACCTGTTCCGCGGCTACTGGAACAACGAGGCCGCCACCGCCGAGGCGATGACCGGGGACTGGTACCGCACCGGCGACCTCGGCAGGCTGGACGCCGACGGCTACCTGCGCCTGACCGGCCGCAAGAAGGAGATCCTGGTGACCGCGGGCGGCAAGAACGTCGCCCCGGCCGTCATCGAGGACGGCATCCGGTCCCACCCCCTGGTGGCCGAGTGCATGGTGGTGGGCGACGGACGCCCGTTCGTGGCCGCGCTGATCACCGTGGACGACGAGTTCCTGCCCCGCTGGGCCGCCGAACAGGGTCTGGGCGGGCTGTCCCCCGCCGAGCTCCTGGAGCACCCCGCGCTGCGGGCCGAGCTCCGGACGGCCGTCGACCGGGGCAACGCCGCGGTCTCCCGGGCGGAGTCGGTGCGCGCGTTCCACGTCCTGGACCACCGGTTCTCCGAGGAGTCCGGCCATCTGACCCCTTCGATGAAGCTCAAGCGGCACGTGGTGGCGCGGGACTTCGCCACCGAGATCGACGCCCTGTACACCTCCTGAGCCCCCGGAGCGGCCCCCTCACTGGCGGGCCGCGACCGGACTCCCGGGGGCCTTCGGCGGCGAACCGCCCCGGAGGCCCGGACGGGCTCACAACAGGTCGCGCAACCGCTCCGCGATCAGGTCCCAGCGCCAGCGCTCCTCGACCCAGGCCCGGCCCCGCTCCCCCGTGCGACGGCGCAGTTCGGGGTCGTCCAGGAGCGCCACCACGCGTTCGGCCGTGCGCTCCGCGGCGTCCGGGACACCCGCCCGCACGATCCACCCCGTCTCGCCGTCCAGTACCGCGTCCGGGGCCCCGCCGGAGTCGCCGGAGACCACGGGCAGACCGGTGGCCGAGGCCTCCAGGTAGACGATGCCCAGGCCCTCGACGTCCAGCCCGCCGCGGCGCGTGCGGCAGGGCATCGCGAAGACGTCCCCCACCCCGTGGTGGGCCGGCAGTCGCGCGGCCGGTACGGCCCCGGTGAACCGGACCGCGGCGGTGACCCCGTGGCGTTCCGCCAGCCGCTCCAGGTCGTTCCGGTAGGGTCCGTCGCCCACGATCAACAACACCGTGTCCGGATGACTTTGCAGGATCCGGGGCATCGCCCGGATGAGGGTGTCCTGTCCCTTGCGGGGCACCAGACGGGAGACGCAGACGACCACCGGCCGGTCGGTCAGCCCCAATTCCGCGCGCAGCCCGGCCCCGCCCGATCCCGGGTGGAAGAGCTTCTCGTCCACCCCCGGTGGGAGTTGCGTCATCCGGGCGGCCGCCGCCGGGGAGAGCGCCCGGGCGATCCGGGAGCGGGTGTACTCCCCCAGGTACGTCATCGTGTCGGTGGAGTCCCCTATGCGGCGCAGCAGGGTGCGGGCTCCCGGCAGTTGGGCCCAGCCCGCCTCGTGGCCGTGCGTGGTGGCCACCAGCCGTCGGGCGCCGGCCCGCCGCAGGGCGGGTGCCATCAGTCCCAGCGGGGCGGCGGCCCCGAACCACACCGAGGTGCAGTCGTGTTCGCGCAGCAGCGAGCACGCCCGACGGGTGGCCCGGGGGGTGGGCAGCAGCATCACGGCCCGGTCGCGCACCACGGGGAAGGGTTGCTCCGCGTCGAAGGCGGCGCAGGCGGCACGCCCCTCGGCGTCCCGCTTCCAGGTGGATGTGTAGACCACCACCCGCTCCGGGTCCAGCCGCAGCGCCAGGCTGTGCAGGAAGGACTGGATGCCGCCGGGGCGGGGCGGGAAGTCATTGGTGACGATCAGGGTCCTGTGCATCGCCGCCGAGCCTATCCGCCCCGCCGTTTCGTCGGGCCCCCGGCCGGGTTCAGGGGCGCACGACGGCGGAGATCGGCATCATGCCGAGCGGGTCCTCGCGCACGTTCGCACCGGGATAGGGGGCGTGGACCACCCGCCCGGCGCCGACGTACAGGCCGACGTGCCCGGCGTCCGGGCGGTAGACCACCACGTCGCCGGGTTGGATGTGCGCGAGGTCCACCCGCCGCCCGGCGCCGGCCTGGGCCTGTGAGGTGCGCGGCAGCGAGGCGCCCGCCCGGGCCCAGGCCCACTGGGTGAGGCCGGAGCAGTCGAAGCCGTGCGGTCCGTTGGCGCCCCACACGTACGGTCGACCCACCGCGTTCCGGGCCGCGGCCACCGCGGCGGCGGCACGACCGCTCACCGGTCCGTCCGCGCCCTCCGCGGGGGCGGCGGGATCCTCGCGCTCCCCCGACCGCGAGGCGCGCTCCCGGGTCTCCTCCTCGGCGGTCAGTCGCTCCAGCCGTTCCCGGGCGCCCGCGAGTTTTCGTCGGACCTCCTGCTTGCGGCGGGCGAGTTCGGCCCGTCGTTCCTCGAGTTCCTCCACCGCCTCGACGGTTTCCTCGCGTCGCTGCTCCATGCCGCGCAACAGGCGGCGCAGTTCCCGCAGCTCCTCCGTCCGACGGCCGGAGAGGCGTTCCCACACCGCCGCCCCGGTGAGATAGGCGTCGGGGTCCGGGGACAGCAGGAGGGCCAGCGAGGGATCCATCCCGCCCGAGCGGTACTGCGCCCCCGCGATGCCGCCGAGGGCCTCCCGCTTGCGGTTGACGCGCTCCCGGTCGCGGGCGAGGCGGTCGCGCAGCCGCTCCACCTCCGTGGTCAGCTCCCCGACCCGTTCGGAGACCCGGTTGTACTCCTCCACCGCCCGCCCCGCCTCGATCACCGTGTCGTCCAGCAGGGCACGGGCGGTGGCGGAGTCACCGGGCGGGGGCTCGGCTCCCTCGGCGCCGTCCCCCGGGGTCCCCGTTCCCGGTGCGGCCGCCACGGGCGCGGAACCGAGCACGGCCAGGGCCCCCGTGGTCGCGGAGAGGGCCGCGGAGAGGGCCACGGCGCGTCCCCACCGGGAGGGCGCGAGCCGGCCCCGGACGGACGCCGGCCGTCGATGCGATGCCACTGCGGAACGCTCTCCCTCGGGCGGGGACCCACCGACGGGCCCCGGGGGCAGCAGAATCTAGCGGAGGACCGGGGGCGCTCCTCCTGCCGGGTTCCGCCCGGCCCCGACGGGCGGGGTTCGCCGGAAGACGGGGAAGGAGCGGGAAAACCGCTGTTCACGCGAGTTCCGCCGAAGAACGGGAGACTCGCTCACCGCTCGGGGGGCCGGCGTCGGGAATCACCCGCACGGAGGATGCCGGACGGGGCGTGTCGGACAGCGCCCCGCCCCCGTGACCGGGGGTCACGGGGGCGGGGCGGGGT
>NZ_VKHT01000358.1 GCF_014141535.1 Streptomyces alkaliphilus
GGCGAGGGGTGGCGGTGGGGCGCAGCAGGGTCAGGCGTTCCAGCCGATGGATGAGACGTACTCGTACGCTTCTCCCTCGGAGCCGAGGTCGGCGGTGACCTGGTCCCAGACGGCTTCCAGGCCGGTGGTGTCACCGTGCGCCCAGGCATCCACAGCAGCCGTCCAGGTGGTGGGGCGGATGGTGATGCGGCGCACGTTCAGATCGCGGCGGCGGCCGGGGGCGACGCGGGTTTGGTCGACGGGGTCGATCTCGATGCGGGTGCCCCGTCCCTCGCGGGCCAGGCGGCGCTTGATGTGCGCCACGACCCGTTGGCGACGCAGTCCCCAGTAGGCGCGGTCCAACGCCGCGCGGCTCTTCGGGCTCGGGGAACGCTTCCCGGCCGTCCAGGCCGCCAACGCACGCTTACTGATGCCCTGCGCGGCCATCGCCTCCCGCCCGGCCTTGGAGGCCGTCAGGTAGCGCAGGCGGGCGTTGATGCCGCGCTTGGTGTCCGGGCCGGAGGCGATGCCGGTGACCATCGCCTCCAACCCCTGCGCGAGGGCGTCGGCGCCGTGCATCCCGTCCGCGTTGAACTTCCGCCACTCACCCCACTGGCCGGTCATCGATCACCTCCGGGACGCGGGGAGCGACCGGGGTCCACGGTCGCGTCGGTGGGGTGGGCTTATGGCGGTCTGCGGTCACTGATGGGTCCTCAACATAGCAGCGGGTCAAGGGCGGGAAGGGCTGTGTGGTCGGGCCGGCGAGGGGCTTGCCGGCGAGCTGCTGTGGGCCTTCGAGCCCTGCACGGGATGGTGGATCCCGGCCGGACAGGCCGTCATGCAAATGCTGCGCTGCACCCGGCCGTCGGGGTGCAGCGGCGCCGTAGGGGGAGTGCCCAAAAACTGGCCGGCCCCGCTCCTCCGTGCGGGGAAGGGGACCGGGCCGCCGGTGCGATCAACCGCGCTGGGCACGACGGGCGGCCTTGGCGAGCACGTCGGAGTCTCGCCGATCACCTCGGTGGCGCGCTCGGTGTCGGCGGCCCGCAGGGCGTCGACGGCCGCTCGGGCCCCCTCATAGCGGGTGGCGGGGCGGGGCGAACCACTGCCGGTGGGGTCGGCCAGTCGGCGGGCGCGGGCGGTGACGGCCCCCAGTTCGGCCTCTGTCTCGAACTCCTCAGCCGATGGCGGTGTAACGAACCCATCCAGGAGCTTCGTCTCGATCCTGATGATAAGGCTTCCAAGGGTGATCACGTACAGCTACTCTTTGCTCCTTGTACGTGGGGAGGGTGTATGCGGTATGAGCAGCGTGCCTACGCGCGGGTCAAGTTCCTTGAGCTCATGGCGGAGCTGTACGAGAACGATTTCGAGAACTTCTTCCACCGGCTCATGTGCTCGCGATACCCGGACTTCCTGGACGTTCGTACCGCGGGCAGTCTGGGGGACATGTCGGCAGACGGTCTTGCGTTGCATTCTCGCAAGCTGTACGCCTGCTATGCGCCGCAGACGGTGAAGCCGAGTGAGATCCGCAAGAAGTTCCGTGGTGACCTGGCCGGTGCGCTCGCCAAGCGCAGGGGCCAGTTCAACACGTTCGTGTTCGTGCATAACGATCGCCGCGGCGTTCATCCCGAAGTGACGGCAATGCTGACCGAGGCGGCCACCAGCACGCCGGATATACGTTTTGAGCAGATGGGCAGCCGGCGCTTATGGCATGAGTGCATGCAACTGGACCAGATGACTGCTGAAGACGTCCTCCGATGTGAGATTCCGATCAAGGAGATGACCTTCGGAGTCGGGATGGAGGATCTTGAGCCTCTCCTGAAGCAACTCCAGGAGATTCGGGCTTCCTCTGACCCGCTGATGCCTCTGCCGGACGTGCGCATCGAGAAACTGGACTTCAACCGACTCGAAGGCGAAGCACGCGAGGACCTCCTCCGCGGGATGCGGCAAGCGCACCTCGTGGAGGCCTTCTATGCGGGCAGCATGCGGGAGCTGGAACACGATGAGGTCGCGCAGGGCTTTCGCGTGTACTACGAGCAGGTGTGCAGGGAGTGGGACGACCCTGAAGACGTGTTGTGGCAGTTGCAGATGTACATGCTGGGAAATGCCCAGCCCCGGCCGAAGGTGTTGCGTGCCGCCCTTGTGGTCCTCGCGCATTTCTTCGGGCGGTGCGACATCTTCAAAGTACCTCCGGCCGGCTGGCGGCCCGAAGTCGGGATATCCGCGTGATTACCCCTACGAAGGGCATAGCGCCCGACCGGTGTCTGCTGGCCGTCGGTGCCCAGATCCTGCTGCAACTGGATGAGCCGCGGTCGGTCAGTCAGACGTGGGCCCGGCTGAAGTCCTGGCGGGCCGAGCACGGCCACGCCTCGCCCGTATCGTTCGGCTGGTTCGTCCTGGCATTGGATGTGCTCTACAGCATGGGTGCCATCGAGCTGGACCAGGACGTCCTCGTTGCAAGGAGCATGCATGCTGCGCCGCCTGAGCGCTGACGACGAGCGCTTCAAAGAGTTCTCCTTCACCGAGGGTCTGAACCTGATCGTTGCGTCCACCACCGCCTCGTCTGCAGACACCGACAGTCGCAACAGCGCCGGCAAGTCCAGTTTGATCGAGCTGATCCACTTCCTGCTCGGGGCCCGGGCCACGAACACCACGCTCGCCGTGAACAAGGCGCTACGACACATCACGTTCAGGCTGGAGATGGATTGGCCGGGCTTGGACAGTCCGCTCGGTGTCCGCCGCAGTGGACAGCGAGCCGGGTTCGTGACGCTTGAGGAGGACGTGACCGGCCCCGACGACGGTGCCATGTTCCCCCGCACAGGTGCAGTGGAGCTTCCTGTGGAACGGTGGACCCAGCTGATCGAGCGGGACCTCTTCGGCCTGCGCGGGGATCACCCGGGGGTGAGCGGAAGGGTGCTGCTCTCTTTCCTCGCCCGACGTATCTCGTCGCACGGCTTCAATGACCCGACCCGCACCTTCTCCCGGCAGTCCGCCCCGGAAGCCGCCTCCAACCTTGCCTATCTGTTGGGCCTGGACTGGCAGCTCGTCGATGAGTACAGACAGTTGGCCGCCCGTAGGGCCACACGTGCCCAACTGAAGAAAGCGGTCGATGATCCCGTGTGGGGACGCATCGTGGGGTCCACCGCAGATCTCAGAGGTCAGATCACGCTGGCTGAGGCGCAGGTGGAGCTGCTTCGTGCCCAAGTTGCGGCCTTTCAGGTCGTCCCCGAATATGAACGGCTCAAGGACAGAGCGGACCAGGTGAGCCGACGCATCCAGCAACTGGCCCAGGAAGATGTGATCGACCAGCACAACCTCGAAGAGCTCCGGGCAGCCGTCACCGAGACCACCGATGTCGAGGTCGACTACATCGAGCCCGTCTACCGCGAACTGGGCGTTGTCCTCAACGACCAAGTCCGCCGACGGTTCGAAGATGTGAAGACGTTCCACCACTCAGTGGTCCGCAACCGCCGACGCTTCCTGGAAGAAGAGATCGCCGAACTCACCGAACGACTCCAAGCACGCCGTTCCGAGCGGGCACGCCTGGGCGAGGACCAGGCCCGCCTCCTTCGAGACCTTGCCGAGGGAGGAGCGCTGGAGGCCCTGACGGCCCTGCAGACGACCCTTGGGCGTGAGGAGGCCGCGCTCCAAGCCCTGCGTCATCGTTTCGAGGCGGCCCAGACCCTCGAAGCCAGTGGCCGGCAGATCACCGCGAAGAGTGTGGAACTGCAGCAGGCAGTCGACACCGACCTTCAGGAACGTCGCAGGCAAACCGACGAAGCGATTCTGCTGTTCTCCCACTACGCCCAACGTCTCTACGGGGAGGGGCGGGAGGCCTACCTCGCCATCCAGGCCGGCCGCAACAGCCTGACCATCACTCCGCGCATCGACAGCGACGGCAGCCGCGGCATCAGCAACATGGTCATCTTCTGTTTCGACCTGACCCTGGCGGTCCTGGCACACCGGCACGGCCGTGGTCCCGACTTCCTCATCCACGACAGCCACCTCTACGACGGTGTCGATGACCGGCAAGTCGCTGCTGCTCTGAAGCTGGCCGCTGAAGTCACCGCGCAGGAGAACCTCCAGTACATCGTCACGATCAACACTGACAGCCTGAGCATGGCCGCGCAACGCGGCTTCGATCCCGGTCCTTACATTCGCAGTCCCCATCTCACCGACGAACACGAAAGCGGAGGCCTTTTCGGCTTCCGCTTCAAAACCACCGGCAAGAGGTGAACCAGCGAGACACGGAACCATGTGAAAGCCGACACCGCCCGCTTCCGAAAACCACGGTCCCGCGGGCCGGAGGACCCACCCGACCTTCGCCGCCCCGGTCCCGTGGTGCGGAAATAACCGGTGGCCATACCAATACTGCGACGGGCGCGACAGGCGGCTTTGGCGAGCACTTCGGAGATGTCGTCGATCGCCTCGGTGGCGCCAGCGGTGGGCGCGGCGGGCGACCTCCTCGATGGCGGCGAGGTGGCAAGCCTTGGATGCCAGGGTGGAAACCGGGGCGGTGACCAGCGTGCGGGGCCTCACGGGCCCGAAACGCCCGGGCAAGAGGCGCGGCAGCCCTGCGGCAGTGCCGAACCCGCAAGGGGTGCCTGACAAGCCCCGGGTGATGGTGGAAGGACGGGTCGGGAGAGCGTGCCGAGGGCCGGAGGTTCGGCATGTGACGGTGTGTAGGATCTCGTCTCCGCGATCCGGGAGTCGGGGGTAGCGTCGGCACCGGCGCACAGATCCGTTCACGGGACACGAAGAGGGGTGGGGGCTCGGTG
>NZ_VKHT01000359.1 GCF_014141535.1 Streptomyces alkaliphilus
CGTCACAGTGACCCACCCCCATGGGCTTCACCGGGGGGTGGGTCACTGTGACGCGGTTCACTTTCCGTTCGCTTTCGCCGGTTCGGGTTTTCCCGGTGATATCGGTACAAGAATCCCCGGAATCCGGTGATTCGGCGCCGCCCACCCCCGAATGGTCGTCACCCCACGTGACTTTTGGTGCGTTATTGGTGACGATCGGTGGACGGTACAACTCCCCGACTCCCCTGGTTCATCTTCTGTTCACTTGAGACGGATGGCCGATTCACTTCTGCTTCCTACTTTCGGATGCGGGCCGGTGCGTTCGCGGTCCGCCCATGCGTTCGAGGGAAGGAATGGAACGACCGTGCAGCCTCCGCGCGTGACCCGCCGTCGTGCCCGTCTCGCGGGAGTGGCCGCGGTCGCCGGCACCCTGCTCCTGACCGGCTGCGGCAGCGACGACAACACCGGCCTGCCCGGCGCCGTCGACTACACCTCGGACACCATCGAATGCGGTCCCGCCGGCACCCTGCTGGCCTCCGGCTCCACCGCCCAGGCCAACGCCATGGAGGTGTGGGCCAACGCCTACATGGCCAACTGCGACGAGGGCCAGGTGAACTACAAGGCCACCGGGTCCGGTGCGGGCATCCAGGAGTTCCTCCAGGGCACCACCGCCTTCGGCGGCTCGGACTCCCGGATGAAGGACGCCGAGATCGAGCAGTCCCGCGCGGTGTGCCGGGACGGCGGACGCGCCATCCACCTGCCGATGGTCGCCGGCCCCGTCGCCATCGGCTACAACCTGCCGGACGTGGACGACCTCGTCCTCGACGCCGATACCCTCGCCCTGATCTTCGACTCGCGCATCACCCACTGGGACGACCCGGCGATCGCGGAGCTGAACCCCGACGCGGACCTGCCGAACACCCGTATCACCCCCTTCTCCCGCTCCGACGGCTCGGGCACCACCGACAACTTCACCTCCTACCTGGCCGCCTCCGCCCCCGACTCCTGGCCGCACGAGCCGGACAAGGTGTGGCACGGTCGCGGCGGCCAGTCCGCCGACGGCTCCTCCGGCCTGGTCGGCATGGTGCAGCAGAACGTGGGCGCCATCAGCTACTTCGAGCTGTCCTACGCCCACGAGAACGGCATCCCCACCGTCCTCGTCGACACCGGGGCGGGCGACCCCGTCGCGGCCACCGTCGAGAACGCCACCACCGGCATCGCCGCCGGCGAGGTGATCGGCACCGACGGCGACCTGGCGATGGAGCTCGACTACACCACCGACGAGCCCGGCGCCTACCCGATCGTCCTCATCACCTACGAGATCATGTGCGACCGGGGCAACGACCCGGAGACCCTGGAACTCACCCTGGCCTTCCTCAACTGGACCGCCGGTGAGGAGGGCCAGGAGATGATCACGCGGATCGACTACGCCGCCATCCCCGACGAGATCATCACGCAGGTGCGCGAGCGCCTCGACGCCATGACCTGACCGGGGCCACCGGCGTCCGCGCCGGTCCCGATCCGCACGCCCCGCCGCGTGCCGGAGGACGGCCCCACCGGGTCGGAGCCCGGCCCGGCACCGCCCGAGACCGAAGGACCCACGGATGTCCGCGACCACCACCGACCCCGCCCCGGCGCCCGCCGGGGGACCGGGGCCCGAGCCGGCGCGGCGCAGCGCCGTCCGGCCGGGCGACCGCATCTTCAGCGGCCTGTCCAAGGGGGCCGGGATCACCCTTCTGGTGATCATGGCGGCGATCGCCGTCTTCCTGACCATCCGCGCCGTCGTGGCCATCCGGGCGAACGAGGGCAACTTCCTGACCACCTTCGAGTGGAACGCCAACGCCGACCCGCCGGTCTTCGGCATCGCGGTGCTGCTCTTCGGCACCGTCGTCAGCTCCGTCATCGCGATGGTGCTGGCCGTGCCGGTGGCGGTCGGCATCGCGCTGTTCATCTCGCACTACGCGCCGCGCCGCATCGCCGGCGCGGTCGGTTACGTGGTGGACCTGCTCGCGGCGGTGCCCAGCATCATCTACGGCCTGTGGGGCGCGCTGTTCCTGGTGCCGCACATCACCGGCCTGTACGAGTGGCTGGACGACTTCCTCGGCTGGACCGGCGTCTTCTCCTACGACGGCTCCCCGGCCCGCTCGCTGATGACCGTCGGGATCCTGCTGGCGATCATGATCCTGCCGATCATCACCAGCGTCACCCGGGAGATCTTCAAGCAGACCCCCAAGGCGAACGAGGAGGCCGCGCTGGCGCTGGGCGCCACCCGCTGGGAGGTGGTCCGGATGACCGTCCTGCCCTTCGGCCGCTCCGGCATCATCAGTGCCTCCATGCTCGGCCTCGGGCGTGCGCTGGGCGAGACGATGGCGGTGGCCACCGTGCTCTCCCCGGCCTTCCTGATCAACATCAGCGTGCTGGAGTCCGGGGGCGGCACCTTCGCACAGAACATCGCCAGCCAGTTCAAGGAGGCCGGGGCGATGGGCCGTGACGCCCTGATCGCCTCCGGCCTGGTGCTCTTCCTGCTCACCCTGCTGGTCAACGGCGCCGCCCGGCTGATCATCGCCCGCCGGAAGGACTTCGTGTGATGCGCGCGCCGCTGCCGCCCGCCGGCACCCCCCGCGAGACCCCTGCCGTCACCCGTCGACCGAAGAGCGGGACCACCCACCGGAAGGAGGCCCGGGCATGAGCGAGATCGTGAAGGACAAGCGGGACCGGGGCCGGGCCCCCGAACCCACCGCGACCACCGGCGCCGGCGGGACCGGCTCCTCCGGCGGGGACCCGGGCGACACCGGCCCCGTCACGGCCGGCCCGACCGCCCTGCGTCGCCCCCGGCTGCCCCGCTGGGCCCCGGCCGGTGTCGCCCTGGGCTCCATCGCGATCGGCGTCCTGATCGGCCTGCTCGGCAACCTGGAGAGCCGGGTCCAGTGGGGCCTGATCGCGGCCCTGGTCTTCGTGGCCGCCACCTTCGTCCTGACCTCCGCCGTCGAGGGCCGCCGCCAGGCGGTGGACCGACTGGCGGCGAGCCTGGTGTGGAGCAGCTTCGTCGTCGCGGTGCTGCCGCTGGCCTCGCTGATCTGGGAGACCATCGCCCGTGGCATCCCCGGCGTGAGCTGGTACTTCCTGACCCACTCGATGAACGGTGTGCTCTCCTGGCAGGAGGGCGGCGGCATCTACCACGCCATCCTCGGCACCCTCCAGCAGGTGGTGCTGGCCTCCGTCATCGCCATCCCGATCGGCCTGCTGACCGCCGTCTACCTGGTGGAGTACGGGCGCGGCCGACTGGCGAAGGCCATCACCTTCTTCGTGGACGTCATGACGGGCATCCCGTCGATCGTCGCCGGTCTCTTCGTCCTCAGCATGTGGATCATGATGCTCGGCTTCGGTTACTCCGGCTTCGCCGGCGCGCTGGCGCTCGCGATCCTCATGATGCCGATCGTGGTCCGCTCCACCGAGGAGATGCTCAAGCTCGTCCCCAACGAGCTGCGCGAGGCGGCGCTGGCCCTGGGCGTGCCCAAGTGGCGGGTCATCCTCAAGGTCGTGCTGCCCACCGCGATCGGCGGCATCACCACCGGCGTCATGCTGGCGCTGGCCCGCATCGCCGGTGAGACCGCCCCGATCATCCTGCTGGTCTTCGGCAGCAACATGATCAACGCCAACCCCTTCGAGGGCGCGCAGTCCTCGCTGCCGCTGTTCGTCTACGAGCAGTGGGCGCTGGGCACGCAGGCCGCCTACGACCGCGCCTGGGCCGCCGCCCTGGTGCTGATCGTCCTCATCATGATCCTGAACCTGGTCGCCCGCGGCATCGCCCGCTGGAAGGCCCCGAAGTCCGGCCGCTGAGGGCCATCGAGAGAAGCGAGAGAACACATCCCATGGCCAAGCGCATCGACGTCACCGGGCTGACCGCCTACTACGGAACCCACAGGGCCATCGACGACATCAGCATGCACGTCGAGCCCAAGTCCGTGACCGCCTTCATCGGCCCGTCCGGCTGCGGCAAGTCCACCTTCCTGCGGACCCTCAACCGCATGCACGAGGTCACCCCCGGCGGCCGGGTCGAGGGCCGCGTGATGCTGGACAACGAGGACCTCTACGGACCGGGCGTGGACCCGGTGCAGGTGCGGCGCACCGTCGGCATGGTCTTCCAGCGGCCCAACCCGTTCCCGACCATGTCCATCTACGAGAACGTCATCGCCGGACCGCGCCTGAACGGCAGCTACAAGAAGTCCGAGCTCGACGACATCGTCGAGCGCAATCTGCGCGGCGCCAACCTGTGGAACGAGGTCAAGGACCGCCTGCACAAGCCGGGTGCCGGCCTCTCCGGCGGGCAGCAGCAGCGGCTGTGCATCGCCCGGGCCACTGCGGTGGAGCCGGAGGTGCTGCTGATGGACGAGCCGTGCTCGGCGCTGGACCCGATCTCCACCCTCGCCATCGAGGACCTGATCGCCCAGCTGAAGTCGCGGTTCACCATCGTCATCGTCACCCACAACATGCAGCAGGCCGCCCGGGTCTCCGAGCGGACCGCCTTCTTCAACCTGGAGGCGGTGGGTCGTCCCGGCAAGCTCATCGAGATCGACGACACCGACCGGATCTTCTCCAACCCCTCCGAGCAGGCCACCGAGGACTACATCTCGGGCCGCTTCGGCTGATCCCACCGGCCCGGCCGGGAGCGCCGGGCGGGAACGCGACGCCGGTGTCCGACCCCCGAACGGGGGTCGGACACCGGCGTCGCGCGGCGTTCGCCCCGGTGCGCCGGCGGGGGCCGGGTGG
>NZ_VKHT01000036.1 GCF_014141535.1 Streptomyces alkaliphilus
GTCCTCCTTCATCGGCAACGACCTCCAGTCCCTCCCCGTCCTGCTGCGCTGAACCCCGCCCCTCTTCGTCCCCTCTGCGAGTGCTCCATGTCCAGCCACTTCCGGCCACGGTCCGGCTCCCTTCCCCTCCCGCGACGGGCCGGACCCCGGCCGGTACCGGTCTCGATCACCGTCCTCCTACCACCCGACTGGGACGCGGTGGTCATGCCGGCCACGCTCGGCATCCGCGCGCTGGGCTACTTCGAGGAGCGCCCCCGCGTGCGGCTGGGTTGGATCGCCGCGGTGGGAGGGGTGTGGATCTGGCCGGTGCCCCCGGGCTCCGGCGAGCCGGGGTGGCCGCCGGGAAGTTACCTACCGGCCTGCACTCCCCTCACCCTCCGGCCGCCCGGGGACAGCTGGCCGGGACACCCCCCGCGCTGGATCCGGCGCCACGACGGAGAGGTCCACACCCACCCGGTCGTGCTGCGCGCCCTGCTGACGCACCTGACCACCCCGGTGCGCCACCCCTGAGACCCCGTCCCTGGCCGGATCGATCCGCTCTGCGGCCGGGGACGGACACCACCTCCAACCAACCCGTCAGAACCCGGGCCCGCTGAGCGATGGCTCTCACCAAGAGGATGAATCGCACTATTGATCCAAAACGCTTTGGGTTCAGGCTCGTTGACTGCGTGTGAGTGATCTGGGGGGGATGCGCGGGCCTGGTCGCCGGACGCGCAGGAGGCTGTGCGGTTGCCGGCGGTGTCCGCGCTGGTGGAGGGCCGGGACCGGGCAGAGGTCGCGGCCTTGTTCAGGATGTCGGTCAGGGTCGTGGACAACTGGTGGGTGAGGTGGCAGGCCGGTGGCCGGGACGCGCCGCTGTCGCGGCCGCGAGGCCGCCGCACGGGCGAGCATCAGGTGCTGTACGAGGCCGAGTAGGCCGCTGCGCGGCAGGCCGTACTCGATCATACGCCCTGTGAACTGGGGCTTTCCGGGCAGTTGTGGACGCGGCGGCTGATAGGCGAGCTGATTTTCAAGCTGTATCAGGTCCGCTTCACCGAGCCTGGAGTGGGCAAGTACCTCAAGCGGTGGGGGCAAAGCTTCCAGCGTCCGGACAAGCAGGCCGTCGAGCAGGACTCGGAAGCGGCCCGCCTGTGGCGCGAGGAGACCTGGCCGGCGATCCGGGCCAGGGCGAAGGCGGACAACGGTGAAGTCCTCTTCGCCGACCGGGTCGGGATCCGCTCGGACCAGGTCACCGGCCGCACCCGGGGAGGCAAGGGCATCACTCCGGTCGTCCGCCGCACCGGGAACCGGTTCTCCGTGAACGCGATGTCCGCGATCAGCACCAAGGGGCGGGACGCACTTCATGGTCTTCACCGAGTCCTTCGATGCGAAGATTATGTACCGCTTCCTCGCCCGGCTCGCCGGCCACAAGGACGAGATCGAGCTGCACTTCCTGCCCTTGTACTCACCCGAGCCGAACCCGGACGAGTTGGTCAACGCCGACCTCAAACGCAGGCTGCCGCACACTCACCGGGCCAGGAACCAGAGCGAACTCGCCACCGAAACCCACAGGTTCTTCCACCGCCGACAACGCCAGCCCCTACTGCCGGATGAGAAGTTCGAGGGTCAGCCGGCGCTCGTGCTCGGCTTCGGCCGGATCGGGCACGAGGTCGCTCGTGTCCTGGAGACCCGGCGGATGCGGGTCGCGGTGTTCGACTCCGACATCACCCGCCTGGTCGCCGCGCACGAGGAGGGCTTCCTTACGGGCCTGTCGCTTGAGGACCTGGTACGCGCACCGGCCGCGGCTGGTGATCGGCTGCGTCGGCAGTCGCAGCTTCGGTCTTCGGGAAGCACGACTCCTGCCTCCGCGAGCTTTCCTGGTCAGCACGACCAGCCGGAACTTCGAGTTCGCGCTCGACGAACTGCGCGAGGGCAGCATCGCCGTGCCGGACCGAGGCGTGCTGGGCACCGGCTACCAGCTCGCCGACGGTCCCGGCATCTGCGTCCTCGGCCACGGGCATGCCGATCAACTTCCACCATGCCGAGTCCCTGTCCAACCGCTATGTCGACCTGGTCCTGGCCGGTCTCGCGGTCGGCGCGGTGGCCCTGGCCGGCGGGGACGAGCGGCTGCGCCCGGGCCACAACGTGGCCGCCACCAACGAGATCCTCAGCGAGTCGGGCATCGTCGTCGACTACTACCGGCTCTACGGCCCGACCGCCGGAGCCGGACGTGGCTGAGCGGATCTTCACCCTCGACGACCTCACCAGCGTCCGGTCGGTCTGCGGATGCCTGACCTGCAAACTGAGCGCGGTCTTCGCCGACCACCTCACCGACCTGCGTACCGGCTACCCCGGCACGGTCACCCCGCTGGGCCACCGCGGGGCCGCGCCGGGGACGACCGCGGTGCCGCACTTCCTCACCGTGCGCGTGGGTGACGCGCACGTGGACATCGTGGTGTGGGAAGAGATGCGCCCCGACCAGCTGAGGGCCTGGCTCCCGGCCGCCGAGGCCCGCGCCCGGCTGCCGCAGCTGGCGGCACGAATACCTCTCCTGGTCCGCATCCGCCAGGCCCTCCGCGCCGGCACGTTCACCCCCTCGGGGCCGACGGGCGCCACCCTGGCCTCCGGCGGCCGTTACCCCTCGTTCCGATTTCTCGTCGAGCACTGGCCCCAGATCAAGAAGGAGTTCACCCCATGACCGCTGCCTCCTCCGACTTCGCCGCCGTCGGCACCGACTACGCCGCCTACTCCGAGGGCGGGCGCGGCCTGCTCCGGCACGAGCTCGTGGCGCATCGCGTCCTCACAGAACTCGGTGACAAGCCCGCCCGCGTCCTGGACGTCGGCTGCGGCGACGGAGAGATGCTGCTGCGCCTGGCCACGGCCGGCCACCACGTCACGGGCGCGGAGGTCTCCGCCGAGATGCTGGGGCGCGCCGAGGAGAAGCTGGTCGCAGCCGGCGTCGCGGACCGCGTGCGGCTCGTCGAGGCCGACATCTACGACCTGCCCTTCGAGGGCGAGGTCTTCGACGCGGTCGTCTGCCACGGCGTCGTGATGTACCTGCCCGACTCCACCGAGCCCGTCAGCAACCTCGCTCGGCTCGTCGCCCCCGGCGGCCTCCTGAGCATCCTGACGAAGAACGCCCTCGCGGTCGGGGTGCGTGAGGCCCTGCGCAGTGAGTACGACTCCGCCCTCGCTCAGATCGAGAGCGGCCAGGCGACGAGCATGGGCAACCTCGGCTACGTCACCCGCGGGGACACCCCCGAGCACCTGGACCAGCTCGCCCGCGACAACGGACTGACACCGCTGCCCTGGCAGGGCGTGCGGATCTTCCACGACCACTACCCGAAGAACTGGCACCCCGAGCCGCAGGTGTTCGCCGAGGCGCTCGCGGTGGAGTGGGCCGCCTCCAGCCGCAGTCCGTACCGCGAGCTGGGCCGCCTGGTGCACGCTGTGGCCCGCCGCGAGGCCACCTCATGACCGCAGGCACGGCCATCCGGTCGCTCACCGTCGGCCGTCTCGCCCGGGACCTCATGGCCCGGGCGGGGCAGCCGATGCCGGTCCTGCGCTGCTACGAGTCGCTGGCCGCGATATGGATCCGCGGCTGCGACACCGGCTTGCCGGGAGCGCGGGGCCTGCAGGAGATGACCTCACGCGCGGCGATGCGGCTCGCCGCCGGCGAGGACACCTTCCTCGCTCCCGACTACCACCACATCCCCGACCGGTTACCGAAAGACGAGTCGCTCGTACGTCTGCCGGCGTCCCTGGCCGTGCAGGGGGTGGAGTGGCAGGACGCGATCGTCCTGGCCCGGGTCTGGCTGGAGGCCCGGGAGTGGGGCGGGCCGGTCCTTGTGGCGGGGCTGCGCACCGGCGGGGCGTATCTGGCGCCGCTGGTCGCCGCCCAGCTGAAGGCTGCGGGCGTGGATGTGCGCTTGACGAGCGTGCGGCCCGGGGAGCGGCCGGAGGTAGGGGACCGGCGGGTGCTGCTGGTGGACGACCCGCCGCTGACCGGCCGGACGCTGCGCTCGCTCGCCCGGGAGGTGCCCGGCCCGGCCGGGGCCGAAGTGCTGGTGCCGGTGTTCGCTGCCGGCGATGTCCAGGGACTGCGGGAGGCCGGGGTCGCGGTCACCATCCTGCAGCGTGAGCGGTGGCAATCCACCGGCCGACTGGAGCCGGGCGTCCTGTCCGCCTACCTGGCGGCCGAGGCCGACTGGCAGGGCGTTCCCCGGCCACCGACGGTGGACGGTCTCGTGCCGGGGCGGGAGAACTCCGCGCTGGCCCCGTGGCCGGGCGTGCGGCGCCGCTCCCCGGCCAAGGCCGCCGTCCGGCTGTGCACGCCGGAGGGCGCCCGGCACGCGGTGGCGGGCTGGGTGCCGCCGGGAATCTTCGGTGACGCGGCCCGTGCCGCGGCCACCGGCGTGCGCAGTCCCGTTCCCCCGGCCACGCTCGCCGTGGCACCCGCCCTCGTGATCAGCGAGGACCTCACCACCGTCCACACCCTGCTCGCCCGTGACCTCACCGAGAAGACGATGCCCCGCATCCTGCTCTCCCGCGACGAGCCGGGCAGCAAGACCGACAAGCTCCGCGACCTGCGCGCCCGGTACGGGGCGGGCGCCTACGTCGGCGACACCGGCAGCGATGTCCGCCACACCCACGCCGCCGGTCTGAGCACGATCGCCGTCGCGTACGGCTACGCGAGCCGCGAGGACCTCGTCGCCGCCGGGCCGGACCGGATTCTGGCCACTCCTGCAGATCTGGCCGCCTGGTGTCGAGCCCACACCGGAGCCCGGGGCTCCACCCCGCGCCGGGGCCGTCCCGCGCCACCTGACCCGCATCCCGAACTCCCGAACGGCGCCCCCGGGGCCGGTAGCCCTGCCCAGAAGGCAAACACAATGGCCGACACGACTACCGCGGCGCTGGGCTGGGCTGGCTGGCTGGCTGGCTGGCTGGCTGGCTGGCTGGCTGGCTGACCTGATCAGTCACCACTGCACGCCCCGGCAGCCGCCCGTCGATCGGCGCTGACCGGGCCGCCCTCACGATCCTGCTCACCGGTTCACTGGTAGGTCCAGTTCCGTCCAGTGCCGCGGTACTCCTCCACGGGGATCGGCTGAGTTCCGGGTTCCATGCGGGAGTGGTAGAGCTTGCCGGCGAGGTGGTCGACCTCATGGAGGACCAGGCGCGCCAGGCCATGGTCGAACCGGGTGAGTCGGGGCGTTCCGTCGATGTCCGTATGGGCGATGACGATGTGGAGTGGTCGCGGGACGAGGCCCCGAACGTCGAAGAAGGACAGGCACCCTTCGTACTGACGGTCCGTCTCTGTCGAGACCTCCGCGATCGTGGGGTTGAGCAACACGATCGAGGTGGATCCGTCGCTGGGTGGGACGACAACAGCGGCGGCGCGGCCGATGCCGATTTGTGGGGCGGCGATGCCCAAGCCCTTGCCAAAGTCGTGGAGTTGTTTGACCCGCGAGATTGCGGCGTCGAGTTCGCTTACGACATGTCGTGCCTCGTCGGCCTCGGCGGGGAGGTCGAAGGGCTGGGCGATGGCCTGGAGGAGGATGTCGCCTTCTTGGACGATGCCGGCTGCTGCCATGAGGGCGCTGGGGTTGGGGGTGTTCACGGGCTCGCTCTCTTGAAGGTGTGCGGACTTCAGCCGCCATTCCATTCGGTACCGGGCGTGGAGGGGTGGGTCCAGGGTCGTCCAGGTGTAGACCGTGTGCTCTGCGTCGATGATCTGGGTGGGAGGTGTGCGCAACGGCGCGAAGTTGGCACTCAGGGAGGTCTCGGTGCCCCAGACGGCGGGCTGCAGGGCGGTGGGGAAGGACAAGCTGACGGTGAGCTCGCGGGTGGGCAACCGGACGGCTCGCTGGAACCAGGGGCCCCATTTGTCGGCGGTGACCGAATAGCTATAGGTAATTCCGGCTTCCTGGCCCGGGTAGAGGGGGAAACGGGAGTGCGTGTTCGCGAATTCGAGCCAGACCTCCTTGAAGGCATCGCGGTCGTGCTTGACCACATGCCCCATCTGCTCGTCACCACAGTGCGCTTGAAGCTGGAGTTCTTCCCAGGTCAGAGGATGATTCCGGTAGAGCGCGTTGGAGCGTTCGGGTTCGCCGGGGTAGCGGTCGACGGCGATGCGGACGAGGTAGCGGGTGATCGGCTCCGTTCCGGTGTTGCGGAGGCGCCGATGCATGGTCAGGTGGTAGACGGAGCCGTCGTAGCGCAGGGCTGCGGTGTCTTCCAGAACGAGGATGCCAGTTGATGGCGAGGGCTCAGGTGCCTCTTGAACCGGCCGTCCCCCGGCGTCAGCCTCCTTCCACGCCTTCCATATCTTGCCGCCCGCGTCGAGTTCCTGGTCGAGGCGGCGGACCAGGTCCAAGGAGCCTCGCTCCCTGTCGGATTCGAGGTGGCTCATGTACGACGGCGAGATGTGCAGTCGGCGGGCCACTTCCGCCTTGGTAAGGGCGCGCAACTTCCGGAAGTGGGTCAGCTCGGCCGCGAACGGCGACGGGTGCTCCTGACCTGTCATATGAAGCCCCCGTAGGCGAGTTCGTGAGTTGCGTGAGTGAGTGCGGCTCACCGGTGCCTCATCCTGCCCGCTTCGGGCTCACTGTCACCAGGCGATGGCGGAACTGGTCCGGCCTCGCTCACACAGCTGGCGGATTTCTGTCCGGCGGCAGACCCAGGTCCACAAAATTCAATGCCTCGGACACAGTCCGGGGGGCCTCGGAAGGGCACACCTATGCCTCGAACTGTCGCACCGCGTCACGCGGTGCTCATCTTCTCCGGCGGTTTGGACAGCGCCGTGACGGCCTACAAGCTGTGCGATGAGGGCGTCGCCGTGAGCCTGCTGTCGTTCAACTACGGGCAGCGCCACGTCAAGGAGTTGGCCCACGCCGCGAACCTCGCAGACCTGCTCGGCGTGTCCCACGACATCGTCGACCTGACGTCGCTGGGCCGGATCCTGGCCGGCTCCGCCCTGACCGACCCGGCCATCGATGTGCCGCACGGTCACTACCGCGCCGAGACCATGCGCAGCACGGTCGTTCCGAACCGGAACGCGATCATGCTGGAGATCGCGGCCGGCGCCGCGGTCGCGGCGGGGGCGGACGCCGTGGCGTTCGGCGCACACTCCGGGGACCACGCGGTCTACCCGGACTGCCGGCCGGAGTTCTTCACTCTCATCGAAGCGTCCATGAAGGCCGGCAACGAAGGACACGTCGTAGCCGATTTCCAGCTCATCGCTCCGTTCCTGAAACTCACCAAGGCCGACATCGTGCGTGAGGGCGCCCGTCTGAGCGTGCCCTTCGAACTCACCTGGTCGTGCTACGAGGGCGGCGAGACGCACTGCGGTGCCTGCGGAACCTGCGTGGAGCGCCGGGAGGCGTTCAACGAGGCCGGGGTTGCCGACCCCACCCGCTACGCGGCGGCGCCGAAGGGGACCGCCGGATGACCAGTACCCCGCCCCTCTTCCGGATCGGGAAAAGCTTCCGCTTCGAGGCCACGCGGCGGCTCGACGACGGCACCTACGACGGCCACTCGTTCACCGCGGAGAGCGTGTTGTCCTCCTCGATACTCAGTCCGGAGGGTTTCGTCGTCGACTTCGGCGACCTGGCTCCCCTCAAGCGGTACATCGACGGCACTCTGGACCACCAAATCCTCAACAATGCCGTCAACGACGCCTCCAACGAGGGGATCGCCGAGCACCTCCTCGGGTGGGCGCGCAACCACCTGCCGGCCGAGGTCGCCTCCGTGCTGGAAGAGGTCCGGGTCCGCACCGGGAGACCGCAGCCCCTCCCGTCAGCCGCGTTCGCCGCCTTCGAGGCGTCGCACCAGCTGCACGGGCTGCGCGACGGACATCCGTGCGGGCGTCTGCACGGCCACTCCTACGTGCTCAGCGTGCCCGTCTCCGCCGTCCCCCGGCTCGGGGACGTCCCCGTGCTGCTGCGGAATTACCTCCGCAGCGCCATGCACGGCAGGGTGCTGAACGAGGTGATCCCCGGGTTGAATCCGACCTCGGAGAACCTGGCCCGGCACTTCTCCCAGTGGCTGGCGGACCGAGCCATGGGAGGCGCCGGCTGGAGCGGCACGTGTGTGCGGGTCTCGGAGACGGAGACCAGCTGGGCCGAGTACGTGGGAGGTCCGGCATGAGCACCCTGCAGCGCCCCCGCTTACGCCTCCGGGTCTCGGAGAAGTTCGGCGGCACGGTCCAGGGCGAGGGACCCAGCACCGGGGTCCCCGCGTGCTTCATCCGTCTCGCGTTGTGCAACCTGGTCTGCTCACCGTGCGACACCCCCTACACCTGGGACCACACGCGGTACGACCTCCGCAAGGAGGCGCCCTACCAGCGCGTCGAGGAACTCCTCGCGTGGGCCTTGGACCAGCCCGAGGACCTGGTGGTCATCACCGGCGGCGAACCGCTGATCCAGCTGGCCGGTCTGACCGAGCTGGTCAAAGGGTTGCGGGCCGCCGGCCGGGCGGTGGAGATCGAGACGAACGGCACCATCGCCCCCTCCGAGGCCCTGGTCGCGGCCGGACCGTACTTCAACGTCTCTCCGAAGCTGTCCCGGTTCGGGGCGGCCATGGTGGAGACGCGGCGGCTTCGTCCCGACGCTCTGCGGGCCTTCGTCACCACCGGCCGGGCGCGCTTCAAGTTCGTCGTCTCCGACCCGGCCGAGCTGGCGGAGGTCGCCGCGCTGGAAGCGGCCTACGCGCTGAACGACATCTCCGTGATGCCGGAGGGCACGGACCCGGAGGTGATCCTCACGGGGATGCGCACGCTGGAGCCCCTGGTACGCGAGCGGGGCTACCGCCTCGGCACCCGTCTGCACGTGCTGCTGTGGGGTGACGAACGTGGCCGCTGAACACGATGGCCCGGGCGGGGTCGTGGTCGTGGCGTGCTGCAAGGAGAAGCGGGTGACCACCGACCCGATTCCCGCGCTCGACTTGTACGAGGGGTGGGTCGTCCCGCTCATCCGCGACAGGGTCGCCGGGCACGGCGGGTTGCGCAACCGGGTCCTGGTGCTGTCCGCCCTGCACGGGCTGGTCACCGCCGACGCGCTGGTCTCCACATACGAGCAGCCCATGACCGAGGAGCGGGCACGCGTCCTGGCCGGGACGGCGCCCGAGGTCCTGCGCCGGCATCTGGCCCGTTTCCCCTCCTGCGAGGCCCTGCTGCTGATGGAGCCCTCTTACGCCGAGGTACTGGGTCCGGTCCCGGTGACCAGGACGCGCCTGATCACCGACCCGATGGAACGCCACGCAGAGATCCACGCCGTCCTCGACTCCTGGAGCTGGCCGTGACCACCCGCATCTTCGAGAACCGCCGCGTCTGGCAGCTCACCCCGGGCGAGTTCCTCGCCGCGGCGCGCCTGATCGCGGACCAGGAGGCCGAGCACCGCCCGGCAGCCGTCCTGGGCATCGCCCGCGGCGGTGTCCGTCTGGCCGAGACCGTGGCCGGACAGCTCGGCGTCCCCGCCGTCGTCGTCCGGGCCCGTCACAACGAGCCCGAGGGCATCCAGCAGGCTGCCACCGGCCGGGTCCTCCTCGACGACGAACACAACCAGGACGCCCTCGCCACGCTGTCGGCCTCGGCCCCGCTGCTGGTCGTCGACGACATCTGCGGCGCGGGGGCGACCCTGCGCGCGGTCGCGGACGTGCTCACCACCACGATTAGCCCGTCCGTGCTCCGTACGGCCGTGCTCTGCCGCAACGAGGGCTGCGACTACCCGCTCGGCAGCTGGGGCTGGGACGTCGCCGACTGGGTCCACTTCCCGTGGGAGCCCGAGCCGGAGCACGGCCGCATCGAAGCCCTGCCCCCGCTCACCGCTCTCCGTAGCAGTTCCATGCCGCCGACGACCCGTGCCTGAGCGGCTCCGCCCCAGCCCGTCCCCCTTCCACGGATCAAGAGGAGGCAGGCCCATGTTCGGCCTGAAACCCGGCGACCGCGTTCTGGCCGTCGCCCCACACCCCGACGACGAAACCCTCGGCGCCGGCGGCACCATCGCTCGCCTCACCTCCGCCGGAATCGCCGTACACGTCCTGGCGGTGGCATGCCTGACCCAGCCCCGGTGGGGCACCCCCACCGACAGCCGGCTGCGGCAGGAGGAATTCCACGCGGCCTGCGATGTCCTCGGGGTCACCGGCCGCCGCATCGCCTTCAGCGATGCCGCCCCCGCCCGCGACCTCGCTGGTCACGTCGCGGAACTGGTCCGACTCATCGAGGCCGGCCCGGAGCTGTCCCTGACCGCGCTGGAACCGGCCGCGCTCCTCATCCCGGCCGCGGGAGCCGTCCACCAGGACCACCAGGTCGTCCACCAGGCCGCCTACGCCGCGGCGCGGCCCAGCGGAGCCCTGCGTCATTGGCCCCGAATGGTTCTCGGCTTCCACGGCCCGGAGGACCATGCCTGGAGCCGGGAGGGTTCGCGCCCCTCCGTGTGGGTCGACGTCACCTCCACGGCGGCGGTGAAGGACAAGGCGCTGGAGTGCTACACCCGCGAGCTTCGTGAGGGCGACCACCCGCGGTCCCTCGAGCGGATCCGGGCCATCGACTCCGCGACCGGCGCGGCATGCGGCGCCGAACGGGCGGAGGCGTTCGTGGCTTACCGGATGTCGTGCTGATGGGCGGCGTCCTGGTCGCCCACCAGCCGGCCTACCTGCCGTGGCCCGGCTACTTCTCGCGGCTGGCCGACGCTGATGAACTGGTCCTGCTGGACCATGTGCAGTTCAGCGAACGAGGCTGGCAGAACCGCAACTACATTCGGGGGGCCGCGGGCCCGGTCAGGATCACCGTGCCCGTGCGTCGCCGCTTCGGACAGAGCATCGCCGACACCCGGATCGCCGATGACGCGTGGGCCGGGCGGCACTGGCGCAGCCTGACCCAGACCTACGGGCGCGCCCCGTACTGGCCCGAGCACCGGGAGGCTCTCGAAGCCATCTACCAGACACCGTGGACCCACCTGGCGGGCCTGAACGAGGCGCTGCTGCGGCTGTTGCTCGACGCGTTCGGCCTGCCCGTGGCGATGGTCCGCACCAGCGATCGGCCCCCGGCCGGGCGGCAGACCGACATGCTCGTGGGCCTGTGCCGCGAGCGGGGCGCGACGCGCCTGCGGGTGGGGACCGGCGCGCTGGGCTACCTCGACCACCTTCTGTTGGCCGAGCACGCCATCACGGTCGAGGTCGCCACGTACTCCCATTCCCCCTACGGCAGCGCGCCGGGCTGGCGGCCGGGCCTGAGCGCCTTGGACTTGCTCCTGCACGAGGGCCCGAATGCCGCTTCCGTCCTCCGTGCTGGTGCACGGACCGAGACGAAGGTCAGCGCCTGATGACGAGTCTGGACCACCCGATCCCGCGGCCGCGCGTAGACGGCGAGCGGGTCGCCGACCTGTGCCGGCAACTCCTGGAAGCAGTGGGTGAAGACCCCGAGCGCGAGGGACTGCGGGGCACCCCGCAGCGGTTCGCCCGCTGGTGGACGGAGTTCCTCGACCACGACCCCGGCCGCACGGACACCGTCTTCGAGGAAGACCTGCCCGCCGGCACCGATCGCGTCGTCATCGTGCGGGGCATCGTCGCCTGGAGCCTGTGCGAGCATCATCTGATGCCCATGAGGCTGGAGTTGACGATCGGCTACCGGCCCTGCGGCAGCGTGCTCGGCCTGTCGAAGTTCGCCCGGATCGTCGACGCCCACGCGCACCGTCTTCAGCTCCAGGAGCGGATCGTCGACGGCGTCGCCGCGGACGTGTCCAAAGCGACCGGATCGGCCGATGTCGGGGTGGTCGCCGACGGCGCGCACCTGTGCATGAGCATGCGGGGTGTTCGTCAGGACCAGGCCCGCACCCTGAGCCACAGCCTCAGTGGCGCTTTCGCCGACAGGGGCGCCCTCGGCAGCCAGCTGCTCGCGGCAGCAGGGGCTGGGCAGCGGTGAGCGGCCGAGCGCCCGGACAGGGCCGTCTTTCGCCGGAGGCAAGCCCGCGTGTGCTGGTGAGCGGACCGGTTCTTCCTCCGGGGAACGTACCTGCTGTCCGGGACGCCTCCACGGTAGCGGCTGAAGTGGATCCGGTGGAGTGGATCCTCCTGTCCGGCGGCCGCGTCCCGGCCGGGGAGTGGCACCCCGCCCGGGAGGTGGCCACCCTCTGGTGGGCGGCGACGCCCCTGACGATCGCCGGGGTTCCGATCACCGGCCTGACGCTGCCCCACGCCGCCCAGCTCGCCCACCGGCTCGGAGCACGGATGCCGACGTCCGTCGAATGGGAGTGGATGGCCTCCGGCGCGGTCCGCCGCTTCCCCTGGGGGAACGACACTCCCGGCCGAGACCACGCCAACCTGCGTGGCCTCGGCCCCGGCCACCCCACACCGGTCCGGACCCATCCGGCCGGCCGCACCCCGGACGGTCTGTGGGACGTCGGCGGCAACGTCTGGGAATGGACCACCGCCCCCTGGCGCCGTGACCGCGTCGCCCTGCTGCGCGGCGGCTCCTACCACTCCCTGGCCCAGTACGCCGAGTGCGCCCATGCCAACGACGTCCCGCCCGGCATCGCCTCGCCGGGCATCGGGCTGCGACCCGTCCGAGACACCGGCCCCACCCCGCCGACCCGTGGAGACGCCTCGTGAACGTCGCCCTCGTCCTGCTCACCCACAACCCCGACGAGCCCGCCGGTATCGAGCGCAGCATCGCCGCCCTCGCCGCCGGCCTGCGCGAACTCGGCCACCGGGCCCTGATCATCGCCGCCGGACCAGCCACCGCCGACGACGGCGAGGATCTGCTCCGCCTGACCAGCCTGACCCTGCCCCGACCCGCACTGGAGGAGAATCTCACCGCTCTCCTGGCCGATCCCGCACCCGTGGAGGAGGAGGTCTGCGCGCTTCTGACCGGCTACGCGGTGGACCTGGTGTGCTGGGTGGACGTGGTCTGGGGGCTGGGCTACCTCAGCCCGGCCCCGGCCCAGACGGCCACCGCGCTGATGGTGCACGTCCCACGCACCGACGCCCCCCTCCACCGCAGCCTGGAACACCGCCCGGACCGGGTCCTGACGGTCAGCTACTTCATGCTCGAAGAACTGGCCCGTGAGGGCGTGGACTCCAGTACCTGGGCGGTCGTCCCCAACGCCCTCATGCACACGCTCATCCCTCCGGCGCCGGACGAGCGGGAGGTGTTGCGCCAGCACGGGCCGGTGCGGATCGTGGCCCGGGCCGAGCCGCACAAGGGCATCGCCGAACTGCTGAAGGCGTACCCGGCCGGGCTGAGCAGGCCGGTGCAGATCGTGCTGGCCGAGGCCGGATTCGAGTACTGGTCAGGCATGCAGAACGACGTGGTCACCGAGTGCCGGGCCCTGGCCGCCGACCTGCCCGATGTCGAGATCCTTCCGGCCATCCCCTGGCAGGAGGTTCCGGGCTTCCTCGCGGGGGCGGCTGTCACGGTTGTCTCCTCGACCAGCCCGGAGACGTTCGGGAACGTCGCCGCGGAGGCCCTGTCGGTGGGTACGCCGGTGGTTGGCTACGCACTCGGACACCTGCCGGCCCTCACCGGGCCCGCCGGGCGGATGACCACCCTGGAGAGCGGGCCCGGCCTCCTGTGGGAGGCCGTCATGGGCCTGCTCGAGGACCCGACCGGCTACCGCGCGGCCTCCGCCGCGGGGCCGCGGCAGGTGGCCGCCCATACCCCGGCGGCCGTCGCCCGAGCGTTCCTGGGCGCCACCGGCGTGGCCGGGTGAGTGGGCGGACAGCGGCGCACTCGCTGATGCGGCAGGCCGTCAGCGAGCGAGCGCTGAAACGGGCCGCCCGCCAGTGCATGGGGCGCACCGGCTCACCTGGCGCCGACGGCGTGACCTGGAAGTCCTTCCGGCAGGACATGCCCGCCCGTCTCGAGGCGCTGTCCGCCGCCCTGTCCGACGGATCGTGGCGGCCTGGCCCGCTGCGCATCGAGGAGTTCGAAGCCTGGGGCAAGCGGCACACCGTCACCATCCCCACGGTCGCTGACCGGATCGTCCACCGAGCGCTGCGCAACGCGATCGAGCCCGTCCTGGAGCGGGACGCCTACCCACCCTGGATGTTCGGCTGGCACCGACGTGCCGGCCGGCCCCTCGCGGTCGCCGCAGCCGCACGCCACCTACACGCGGGCCTGACCTGGGTCGCGGACATCGACGTCGCCACCGCCAGCCGCGGCGTCGCCCTGGAGGACGCGGTCGCCTCCGTCGCCCGCTTCGTCCACGACGGCCATGTGCTCGCTCTCCTGCGCCGCGTCCTGACCGCGTTGCCCGACCCACTCGCCCCGGGCAGCGGCCTGAGCCCGATGCTGACCAACCTCCGGATGACCCCCGTCGACCAGCAGCTGAGCGGATGCGCGGTCGTGCGGATGACGGACAACTACACCCTCTTCGCCGCCACCGAACCCGAGGCGGAAGCCGCCTACCAGCACCTGACCGGCCTGCTGATCGCCCACGGGATGAAGCCAGCACCGACGAAGTCGAAGATCTGGCGCCCGAACCCGGAAGACCTCTACGCCGCCGGCTGACAGAAGGAGAGCCCTCGTTGTCCACGACCAACGCCCTGCTGTACTGCGCCGTGAACGGCATCGCCAACAACACCAACGGCATCGGCCGCCAGACCAAGACCCTCCTGGCCACCCTGGCCCGCCGCCACCACCACCTGAGCGCGCGCGCCGGCGCCTTCACCCCGTACCTCGCGGTCCCCGAACCCGGCCCCGCCACCTGGGGCTACAACGAGGACGACCTCCGCTACGCCCGCCACGTCGTCGAGGGTCTCAACGGCCAGGTGATCACCCTGCCCTACGACACCCGCCGCCCCTTCTGGCAGCCCGACACCTGGCGGCAGCTTTCCGGCGAAGCCGCCCGCGCCGCCGGCCACCTCGCCGACCGGCACGACAAGGTCCTGGCCATCGGCGTCGACACCCCCTTCGCCGGACTCGCCCACCACGCCGGTGCCCACCCGAGCGTGGAAGTCCTGCTGGCCTTGTTC
>NZ_VKHT01000360.1 GCF_014141535.1 Streptomyces alkaliphilus
CCCCACGACCGATCGCCCCGCCGCGCCTCGGGTGGTGTCCGCCCGTCCCGTCCCCGCCCACACCGTGGAACGTTCGCTGCGCGCCCGCACCGGTGCCCGCCTGGTCGCCGGAATCGACGAGGTCGGCCGCGGCGCGTGGGCCGGGCCGGTCACCGTCTGCGCGGCCGTCACCGGACTGCGTCGCCCGCCGGAGGGCCTGACCGACTCCAAGCTGCTCACCCCCGCGCGACGCGTCGAGATGGCCGCGCGGCTGGAGGAGTGGGTCACCGCCGGCGCCCTGGGCCACGCCTCCCCGGAGGAGATCGACGCCCTGGGCATGACGGCCGCCCTGCGACTGGCCGCCGTACGGGCGCTGGAGGCCCTCCCCGAGCGGCCCGACGCGGTCATCCTCGACGGCAGCCACGACTACCTCGGCGCCCCGTGGACCGTGCGCACCGTCGTCAAGGGCGACCTGTCCTGCGTCCCGGTGGCGGCGGCCTCCGTGCTGGCCAAGGTGGACCGGGACGCCCGCCTCGCGGAACTGGGCCGCGAGCACCCCGACTTCGCCTTCGAGCGCAACGCCGGTTACCCCTCGCCCGTCCACCGCGCGGCGCTGGAACGGCTGGGGCCGACCCCGCACCACCGCCTGAGCTGGTCCTACCTCGACGCCCTCCCGCGCTGGCGACACCTGCGCAGGCCCGCTCCCGTCACCCCGGGCCGGCCGCGCCGTACCGCCCCGGCCGGCCCGCCCGCCGGGCAACTCGGCATGTTCTGAGCGCGCCCCGTGCCCCGCTGCCGGGGACCGGGCGCGACGCACCGCCCTCTCGGGTCGCCGTGGGCGTCACGCGCGGTGAAGTGGCCGATTGTCCGTGCCGTCGGGTTGCATGGAGGCATGGACGATCCGGAACTCCGCGCCGAAGCCGATGCCGTTCTCGCCGAACTGGTCGGCGCCCCACCCGGTTCGGCGCGGTTGCGGGAGGACCAGTGGCGGGCGGTGGCGGCCCTCGTGCGGGAGCGTCGGCGGGCCCTGGTGGTGCAGCGCACGGGCTGGGGGAAGTCGGCGGTGTACTTCGTGGCCACCGCCCTGCTGCGCCGTCGCGGAGCGGGTCCGACCGTGATCGTCTCGCCGCTGCTGGCGCTGATGCGCAACCAGGTGGAGGCGGCGGTGCGGGCCGGTATCCGGGCGCACACCATCAACTCGGCGAACCCGGAGGAGTGGGAGGCGATCCAGGGGGAGATCGCCCGCGGGGAGACCGATGTCCTCCTGGTGAGTCCGGAACGTCTCAACTCGGTGGACTTCCGCGAACAGGTGCTGCCCCGGCTGGCGGCGGACACGGGTCTGCTGGTGGTCGACGAGGCGCACTGCATCTCCGACTGGGGCCACGACTTCCGGCCCGACTACCGCCGGCTGCGCTCCATGCTCGCCGACCTCGCCCCCGGGGTGCCGGTGCTGGCGACCACCGCGACCGCCAACGCGCGGGTCACGGCCGACGTGGCCGAACAGTTGGGCACCGGTGCCGGGGAGGCCCTGGTGCTGCGGGGCTCGCTGGAGCGGGAGAGCCTGCGCCTGGGGGTGATCCGGCTCCCGGACGCCGCACACCGCCTGGCCTGGCTGGCCGAGCACCTGGAGGAACTGCCGGGCTCCGGGATCGTCTACGCGTTGACGGTGGCCGCGGCCGAGGAGGCGACCGCGTTCCTGCGACAGCGCGGCTTCGCGGTGGCCCCCTACACCGGACGCACGGAGAACGCCGAGCGCCTCCAGGCCGAGAGCGACCTGCAGGGCAACAAGGTCAAGGCGCTGATCGCCACCTCGGCGCTGGGCATGGGCTTCGACAAGCCGGACCTGGGTTTCGTGGTCCACCTCGGTTCGCCCTCCTCGCCGATCGCGTACTACCAGCAGGTGGGGCGGGCCGGCCGCGGGGTCGATCACGCCGAGGTCCTGATGCTGCCGGGCCGGGAGGACGAGGCGATCTGGCGCTACTTCGCCGACACCGCCTTCCCGCCCGAGGAGCGGGTGCGCCAGACCCTCGCGGCCCTCGCCGAGGCGGGACGCCCGTTGTCCGTCCCGGCCCTGGAGACGGCCGTCGATCTCCGGCGCACCCGGCTGGAGACGATGTTGAAGGTCCTGGACGTGGACGGGGCCGTCAAACGGGTGAAGGGCGGATGGATCTCCACCGGGGAGCCGTGGTTCTACGACACCGAGCGGTACGCCCGGGTGGCCCACCAGCGAGCGACCGAGCAACAGGCCATGCGCGATTACGTGAGCACGTCCCTGTGCCGCATGGAGTTCCTGCGTCGGCAGTTGGACGATGAGGGGGCGACCGCGTGCGGCCGGTGTGACAACTGCGCGGGCGCCCGGTTCACCACCTCGGTCTCCCCGGAGACGGTGACCGGCGCCACCCGGGAGCTGGACCGCCCCGGCGTGGAGATCGAGCCGCGCCGGATGTGGCCGACGGGGATGCCCGCGCTGGGCATCGACCTCAAGGGGCGCATCCCGGTCGGCGAACAGTGCTCCACCGGCCGTGCCCTGGGGCGGCTCTCGGACATCGGCTGGGGCAACCGCCTGCGTCCCCTGCTGGCGGAGGACGCCCCCGACGGTCCGGTGCCCGAGGAGGTGCTGCGGGCCGTGGTGACGGTCCTCGCCGACTGGGCCCGCTCCCCGGGCGGGTGGGCGCCGGATGTCCCCAACGCCTCCCCCCGGCCGGTGGGGGTCGTGGCCGTGCCGTCCCTGACCCGGCCGCACCTGGTCGACTCCCTGGCCCGGGGCATCGCGAGCGTGGGCCGCATGCCCTTTCTCGGGGCCCTCGCCCACACCGATCCCGACCGCGCGCACTCGGCACGTCGGAGCAACTCCGCCCAACGGCTCAAGGGGTTGGTGGGGGCCTTCGAGGTCCCGGCCGGCCTGGCCGCCGCCCTGACCGACACCCCCGGGTCCGTGCTGTTGGTGGACGATCGGACCGACTCCGGCTGGACCCTCGCGGTCGCGGCCCGCGTGCTCCGCCGGGCCGGGAGCGGAGAGGTGCTCCCCCTGGTCCTCGCCACGACGGGCTGAGCGTCCTTCCGGCCCTGGAGCGCGAGCCCTCTTTCGGGCCGGTGGCGTCGGGTGCCGGGCCCGTGGTGCCCGGCACCGCGGCCCTGTCCGGTGAC
This sequence comes from Streptomyces alkaliphilus, assembly GCF_014141535.1. Lineage (GTDB taxonomy): Bacteria > Actinomycetota > Actinomycetes > Streptomycetales > Streptomycetaceae > Streptomyces > Streptomyces alkaliphilus. The sequence continues at coordinate 3,127 of NZ_VKHT01000360.1, forward strand.
CGCCCGGGCTCCCGGGCACGTGCCCGGACGCACGATCAGTCGGACACCGCCCCACCGCCGAGTCGACCCGTCAGGGGTCCCGGGGGCGGGAGGGCTCCCTTTTCCGCCGGAGGCGCCGTTCGGCCCCCGAGGCGGGTGGGCCCCGCCGTTGTCCGCGGGTGTCGTCCGAGCGGGGACGGTGAGGCCGTCGACCGGTTGCCCCGGGTCTCCGGGGGTGGGGCCCCGGGGGCGACCGGTGGGTCAGCGCGGCTCCTCCCCGGTGCCGTGGCGTGATGCCGATTCGTTCTCCTGCGCCATCCGGCGCAGGAGGAGCAGCACGGGTTCCAGCAGGATGGTCGTCAGGACGGCCCGTTCGGCGATGTCGATGTGGTCGTCCTCGTCCCCCGCCAACTGGTCCAGGTCCAGGGCGGCGATCCGCTCGGTGAGCCTGGCGTACGGCACCAGCGTCTCCACCCGCAACGGAAGCCCCACTTCGGCCATCTCGTACAGGGCGCGGGCCAGGGCTAGACGCCCCTCGGACCTGCGGTGAATCCGCCAGCCCAGCGCCTCGATCAGCTTCTCGGCCTCCTCGAGACGGGCCCGGGGCACGGTGTCCCCGGCCGGCTGGTCCCCGGCCGGGTGCTCCCCGACCGGCAGGGCGCCCAGCACGAGCCCCAGGGTGCGGTGCAGGTCGCCGTCGTCCCGGGAAAGCGCCTCCAGGAGTTCGGCGGTGGCGTTCACGGACAGCCCGCGCACCGACACGAGGGCACGGATCAGGCGCAGCCGTCGCAGGTGGTCGTCATCGTAGACGGCCTGGTTGTGGGCGGTGGGCGTGCCGGGCGGCAACAGGCCCTCCCGCAGGTAGTACTTGATCGTCGTGATCGGTACGCCACTGAGACGGCTCAGGTCGGAGATGCGCATGCGGCAGGACTTTCGCTGTGGTCACTGGAACGTGGAGAGTGATACTCTCCACTCTCTATTTGGTTCGCTCCGGGGTCTCCCGGGCGGGGTTCCGTTCGGAACCCGGGAACGTACGAGGAGCAGCACGTGGCGACTCTGCCATGGACCGTCCCCCAACCGCCCCCGCCGGGAGCGCGGGCGCTCGTCATGGCCTCCCGCTTCGAGGTCCACTCGGCCGCACATGTGCCGCGCTTCCTCGTGAAGTCCCTCCTGGCCTGGAAGCAGGTGCGGTCGACGCCCGGCGCGTACGGCGTCTCCCTGGTGGCGCAGCCGTGGAAGCGGACCTTCTGGACGCTCTCCGCGTGGGAGAGCGACGAAGCGCTCCGGGCGTACGCGACCACGGAGCCGCACAGGAGCATCATGACCGGGCTCGGCCCCGTGATGAAGGACGCTCTTTTCGTCCGGTGGGAGGTCGCCACGGACGATCTCCCGGTGACCTGGGAGGAGGCGCGGCACCGGCTGGCCCGTCGGTGAGCGCCGGGGGTGCTCGCCGGGTGACCGGCCGGGAGATCATCCACAGGCTCCGGAGATGATCGGATCGTCTCGGGTGCCTGTGGATGGAGCGGACGACGATTCGGCTCCGAGCCGGCACGGTGCTCCCATGACACGACACCACGAGTCCGCTCCAAGCTCCCCGGACGAGTTCACCCCCGCCCTTCCCCCTCCGGGCGGGGAGCCGGAC
>NZ_VKHT01000361.1 GCF_014141535.1 Streptomyces alkaliphilus
GCCCTCCTGACGGAGGGCGCCCGGTCGCCGGACCTCTTCCCGGTGACCGACACCATCGACGGCGCCTTCCCGGCCGGCGGCGTCCGACACCTCGCGACCGCCCTCGCCGCCGGCGAACCGCCCGAGGCGGCCCCGGCGGAGGCGGTCGGCCCCCGACGACCGGGAACCGCCATCGAAAGGACTGCCATGGACGCGCGGCCCCTGCCCTCCGGACGCATCGCCCCGACCCCTCTGGCCCTGGGCACCGCCGCCCTGGCCGGGCTCTACCGTCCGGTGGACGCCGAGCGGGCCGCGGCCACCGTGGACGCCGCCTGGGAGGTTGGAATCCGCGCCTTCGACACCGCCCCCCACTACGGGCTGGGGGTGGCCGAACGCCGCCTGGGAGCCGCCCTGCGCCATCGCCCGCGCGAGGAGTACACCCTCTCCACCAAGGTCGGTCGACTGCTCCGTCCCCTGCCCCCGCCCCACGGTGACGACCTCGCCAACGGCTTCGCGGTGCCCGCCGACCACGAACGGGTGTGGGACTTCGGCGCCTCCGGGATCCGTCGTTCCCTGGAGGAGAGCCTGGAGCGCCTCGGCCTGGACCGGGTGGACATCGCCCTGGTCCACGACCCGGACGAGCACGTCCGGCAGGCGTTGGACGAGGCGATGCCCGAACTCCACCGGTTGCGCGACGAGGGCGTGGTGGCCGCGATCGGGGTGGGCATGAACAGCACCCGTCCGCTCACCCGCTTCGTCCGCGAGGCCGATCCCGATCTGGTGCTGTGCGCCGGGCGTTGGACCCTCCTGGACCACTCCGCTCTCGCCGACCTGCTGCCGGCCGCCCTCGACCACGGGGTCGGCGTCCTGGTCGGCGGCGTCTTCAACTCCGGCCTGCTGGCCGACCCGCGCCCCGGCGCCACCTTCGACTACGCCGAGGCGTCACCGCGGTTGGTCGAGCGCGCCCTGCGGTTGCGGGAGGTCTGTGAACGCCACGGCGTCCCCCTGCGCGCCGCCGCCCTGCGCTTCCCCTTCGGCCATCCGGCGGTGGTCGGCGTGTTGACCGGGGGCCGTTCCCCGGCGGAGGTCACCGAGGCCGCCGAGGCGCTCGCCACCCCCCTGCCATCCGAGCTGTGGGCCGAGCTGCGGGCGGAGGGGCTCCTCCCCGAGGGCGTCCCGGTGCCCGGTGAACCTCCCGTGATCCCCGGCCGGGCGGGGGAGGGGAGATGAACATGTCACTGATCGACGCCCACCACCACCCGGGGGACCCCGCGGCCCGCGACCGGCCGTGGCTCAGGAGGGAGGGGTGGCGCCGCCGCACCGCGACATCGGGCCCGCCGATCCGGCGGTGGTGGTCCGCGCCGCCGACCACCACACCATGCCGGTGAGCACCCGGGAACCGCTCGCCCCCTGTCCGGGACGGACCGGGCGGAGTTTCCGGGCGGCACCGCGCCGCGGACGCACGGACCGCGACCGCACCATCTCCCCGCCCCCACCCGAGGCCCCGTCGGGGCGGCGGTTCAATTCGTCGGCACGCGATGCAGCCGGGCGGCCGGCGCCAGTTCCCGTTCGATCCCCTCGACCGCCCGTCGCAGCGCGGGCAGCAACTCCGCCCGGGCCCGCCGCGGATCGCGCCGTCCGGCGGGCATCGCCAGGTTCACGGCGGCCACGACCGCTCCCGCCCCGCCGCGCCCGTCGCGCACCGGCACCGCGATCGAGCGCAGGCCCTCCTCCAACTCCTCGTTTCCCATCGCGTACCCGTCCCGGGCCACCTCCTCCAGCAGGGCCGCCAACCGCCCCGGGTCGGTCACGGTGTGCCGGGTCAGGGGTCGCGGTTCGAGCGCCCGCAGGGCCCGCGCCCGGCCGGCCGGATCGCGGCCGGCCAGCAACACCCGTCCGCTCGCGGTCGGGTACGCCGGGAAACGCGTGCCGACACCGATCTCGGCGTTCATGATCCGCTCGGTCGCGACCCTGGCCACGTAACGGACCTCCGCCCCCTCCGGCCCCGCGGGAACGGTCAGGGAGGCCGATTCGCCCACCCGCGCGGTCAGCGCCACCAGATGGGGACGCGCGATGTCCGCGAGGGTCATGCGGGTCACGCGGGAGTGCCCCAGCCCCAGCACTCGCGGGGTGAGCCGCCACCGACCCGCCTCCTCCACCGCGTGCCCGGTGTGCCGCAGCGAGAACAGCGCCCGTCGGACGCTCGCGCGCGGCAGGTCCAGGAGCCGGGACACCGCCGCCGGAGTGGTGCCGTGCCGTCCCGTCTCCAGGGCGACGATCACGGCCGGCCCGCGGGCCAGGGACTCCACGAACCCGGCGCCCAGCCGCTCCTTGGCCGCGTGCAGGGCGGTCGCGTCCAACCATCGGTGGTCATCGTCGGGACCGTCGACCCCCGGGTCGGAGCGCAACCGCTCCTCCATGGCGACGGCGCACTCCCGCATTCGGGGCAGCAGGTCGGAGCGCAGGGAATCGGTGTCGTGCCGGCCCCGGTGGTAGATCACGCTCAACGCTCCCACCGGGGACTCCTCCGGCCAGGGGCGGAGGGGGACGGCCACCGAGACCAATCCGGGCTCCGCCTCGCCCTCCCCGAGGACACCAGGGGTGCCGAGGGCGTGCGGAGGGGACCCACCGGTGGGCCGGGCCCCCACCGACAGCACTCCGGCGGCGGCCGTTCGATCCATCGGAAGCGGATCTCCGGGCCGGAATCCCACCCGCACCACCCGGCGCCGCGGGGTGAGGTGGGCCAGGCGGACCGAGGCGCCGTCCGGGACGCTCAGCGCGACCGCCTCGTCCACCTCCTCCGCCAGCGCGTCGGCCAGGGAGCCGACCGGCCCGCTCAACCCGCGGGTGGAGGCGAGGAAGGCGTTGCCCGGCAGGGCCAGCGCCCCGGTGGGCGCGACCCGGTGATCCTCCACCCGCAGCAGACCCAGCTCCGCCAGGGTTCCGACGGTGCGGTCCAGGGTGGAACGGGCGATGCCCGTGGCCCCGGCCAGTTCGCCCGCCGGTACCGCCGATGCCCGGATCCGGGCCAGTTCCCCCAACACGGCCAGACCGCGCAGGAAGGGGCCGACCGTCTCCGTGGGCACTCCGTCGATGCTCACCGCCGCCCCCGCTCCCGGGGCGCCGAAGTGGTGGTGAGACACGTCCCATCGCCGACTCGGCCGTTGACAGCGGGTCCGGGACGAATGAGACTCGCCGCGCAGGAAAATGAACCACAGTTCATCACGCGAACATATCCCGGGTTCGGGGCCGGTGCCGGTCGGAAACCCGGGGCCGTCGGGAGGGTCCCCAAGATGAGTGACCGGAGCCGCAATGTGCGGGACGTGTGGATCGTCGACGCGGTGCGCACCCCGATCGGGAAATACGGCGGCGCGTTGTCCGGCCTCCGCCCCGACGACCTGGCGGCGGGCGTTCTCCGGGCCCTCCTGGACCGCACACCCGGGCTCGACCCGGCCCGCATCGACGACGTGATCTACGGCAACGCCAACGGCGCGGGGGAGGAGAACCGCAACGTCGCCCGCATGGCGGTCCTGCTGGCAGGGCTCCCGGTCACCGTCCCCGGCGTCACCGTCAACCGACTCTGCGCCTCAGGGCTGGAAGCAGTGGTCCAGGCAGCCCGGGCCATCGCCCTGGGTGACGCCTCCATCGCCGTGGCCGGGGGCGTGGAGTCCATGAGTCGGGCACCCTGGGTGCTGCCCAAACCCCACCGGGCCTTCCCCGCCGGGCATCAGGAACTGTTCTCCACCACCATCGGTTGGCGAATGGTCAACCGGCGGATGCGACCGGAGTGGACCGTCCCGCTGGGGGAGGGGGCCGAACTGATCGCCGACCGCCACGGCATCGACCGCGCGGCCCAGGACGCCTTCGCCCTCACCAGCCACGAGCGTGCCGTTCGAGCCTGGAAGGACGACGCCCACGCCGCGGAGGTGGTCACCCCCGAGGGCGTCGAACTCTCCCGGGACGAGACCATCCGCGAGGGCGGCACCCCGGAGGGCATGGCGAAGCTCGAGCCCGCCTTCCGCCCCGAGGGCGGCACCGTCACCGCCGGCAACTCCTCCCCCCTCAACGACGGAGCCGCCGCCCTGCTGCTCGCCGACGAGGAAGGGGTGCGGGCCACCGGCCGGGAGCCGCTGGCCCGCATCTCCGCCTCCGCCGTCTCCGCCCTGGAACCGCAGCTCTTCGGACTGGGACCGGTGGAGGCGGTGGACCGGGCCCTGGGACGGGCCGGTCGCCGGCTCGGGGACCTGACCGTGATGGAGCTCAACGAGGCATTCGCCGCCCAGGCACTCGGTTGTCTCGCCCATTGGCCCGACCTGGACCCGACCCGGGTCAACCCGCGCGGCGGGGCCATCGCCATCGGGCACCCGCTCGGGGCCTCCGGCGCCCGTCTGGCGGGCTCCGTCGCCCACCAACTGGCGGCGGCGGGCGCCGGGACGGGAGTGGCCACGCTGTGCATCGGCGTCGGCCAGGGGCTCGCCCTGGTGCTGGAACGCTGAGGTCGGCCCCGGCCCCCGGCTTCTCGACGCGTCGTCCCCGGTACCACCGGTGTTTCCCTCGACGCCGGGTCATCGATGTAGAACAAGAGCTCAATTGTTCACTTCTGACACTTCCCCGACTCTTGTCGGGGACTTCGGGACGGCAGGACAGTGGAGTCACCGGCAGACGCCGGTCCCCCCACATCCACGAAGGGAAGTGCGCGATGGCAGTCCACGAGCGCACCGGGCGGAGCCCTGACCCCCGCCCTCCGACATCCCCGGTCCCGGTG
>NZ_VKHT01000362.1 GCF_014141535.1 Streptomyces alkaliphilus
CAACCCCACCCAGTCCCCCACCTCGGGCGGCTCCTCGCTCCCCGAACAGTCCAGGAAGGCGTGCTGGTCCGCCAGACGGGTGACGGTGACCCCCGTGGCCCGCCGCATCCGGTCCGCGGTGTTCCGCACCACCTGCACCTCCGGCAGCCCCAGGTCGTAGGCCACGTCCCGTTTGCCCGCGTTGATCAGGGCCAGTCCGGGTTCGGGGCGGGAGACCACCTGGGCCCACAGCCGGAAGGCGGGCAACAGGTAGCCCTCCTCGGGCATCCGGTTGAAGGGGGTGACCTCCCGGTAGCGGCCGTCGTCGTGACTGATGTAGGCGCCCGAGCGCAGCAACCGGCAGACCGGCCGGGAGAGCGGGGGCAGGGCGGCGAACGCCTCGGCCACCGCGTCGAACCAGGCGCTGCCGCCGGCGCTGATGACGATCTCCGGGGCGTCCCGGAACCGGCCGGCACGATCGAGGGTCCGTGCGAGCGCGCTCAGCGACTTCAACCAGGTCCGTACCCCGGCGCCGTCGGCGTCGGGCAGTTCGCCCTCGTACCCGGCGACGCCGACCAGGGTGAGGGTGCCGGTGGCCTCCACGGCCTCGGCGACCGCCAGCGCGGTCCCGGTGTCCCGCACGCCGGAGCGGGCCCCGGCGGCCCCCAGCTCGATGACGACCTCCACCGGACGGCGGGCACCGGCTCCGCGCAGCGCGCGGTCCATCAGCTCCACGCCCCGCACGGAGTCCACGTACACCACGCAGCGGAAGTGGGGGTCGGCCGCGAGTTCCCCGGCCAGCCAGGTCAGGGCGGCGACATCGACGAGTTGGTTGGCCAGGAAGATCCGCTGCACGCCGAAGGCACGGGCGACCCGGGCCTGGTGCGGGACGGCGACCGTGATGCCCCAGGCACCGTGCTCCACCTGGCGCCAGAACAGTTGGGGGGCCATGGAGGTCTTGCCGTGGGGGGCGAACTCCAGGCCGTGGCGGTCGGCGTACCGGGCCATGCAGCGCAGGTTGTGTTCCACCGCCTCGGCGGAGAGGGTGAGGATCGGGGTGGTGAAGCCGCCCCGGTAGAGGTTGCGCCGCTCGGCCGTGAGCTCTCCCACCGTGCGCCCGGCGGCGTCCGGTGGCAGACCCTTGAACCGGTGGTCGACTCTCTCCCCACCCAGCCGGTCGAGTGCGGTCGCGATGGCCATGGCTGCTGTCTAACAGGCCGGGCGTGGCGGGTCAACGGCGCACCGGCCCCCTCCGCGGGCCGCTCGAGTGGCGAATAACACCGCGCGTCCGTGGCCGGCCCGCCGTATGGTGGCCGCTATGCAGGTGACCCAGTCAACAAAGCTCGCCAACGTCTGCTACGAGATCCGGGGCCCGGTGCTCGAGGAGGCACAGCGGCTGGAGGCGGCCGGTCACCGCATCCTGAAGCTGAACACCGGCAATCCGGCCGCTTTCGGGTTCGAGTGCCCGCAGGAGATCCTCGAGGACATCCTGCGCAATGTCGGGTCCGCCCACGGCTACGGCGACGCCAAGGGTCTGTTGTCGGCCCGGCGCGCGGTGCAGCAGCACTACCAGACGCGGGGCATCGACGTGTCGGTGGAGGACGTCTACCTCGGCAACGGCGTCTCCGAGCTGATCCAGATGTCGATGCAGGCGCTGCTGGACGACGGTGACGAGGTACTGGTCCCCGCCCCGGACTACCCGTTGTGGACGGCGGCGGTCTCGTTGGCCGGCGGGACGGCGGTCCACTACCGCTGTGACGAGTCCTCGGACTGGCTGCCGGACCCGGCCGACATCGAGCGTCGGATCACCGACCGCACCAAGGCACTGGTGATCATCAATCCCAACAATCCGACCGGCGCCGTGTACCCCGTGGAGATGCTGCGGGAGCTGACCGAGATCGCCCGCCGGCACCGCCTGGTGCTGTGCTCGGACGAGATCTACGACCGGATCCTGTACGACGACGTGGAGCACGTTCCCACCGCCTCCGTCGCGCCCGACCTGCTGACGCTCACCTTCAACGGGCTGTCGAAGAACTACCGGGTGGCCGGGTACCGCTGCGGCTGGATGGCGGTGTGCGGCCCCAAGGCCCACGCGAGCAGCTACATCGAGGGTCTGACGATCCTGGCGAACATGCGGCTGTGCGCCAACATGCCGGCGCAGCACACCGTGGCGGCGGCGTTGGGCGGGCGGCAGACGATCGCGGATCTGGTGCTGCCCGGCGGCCGGATCCGGGAGCAGCGCGACGCCGCCCACGAGTTGCTCACCTCGATCCCGGGCGTGACCTGCGTGAAGCCGAAGGGGGCGCTGTACGCCTTCCCCCGGCTGGATCCGAAGGTCTACAAGATCAAGGACGACCGGCAGATGGTGCTGGACCTGTTGCGGGCCGAGCGGATCATGATCGTGCACGGCACCGGCTTCAACTGGCCGGAGCCGGATCACTTCCGGATCGTGACCCTGCCGTCGGTGGAGCAGTTGACCGACGCGATCACCCGGATCGGCACCTTCCTCGACGGTTACGGGCAGTACTGATCCCTCCGTGGTCGCCCCTCCGGTTGGGAGCCCTTCCGACCACCCCCCGAGTCGGTTCCTCCGGCCCGCGCCGGGGGCACGTGCCCCCGGCGCGGCGGAGGCCCCGCACGCCGTTGTGCGGGGCCGGTTCACCGGTCGCGGCGGGGCGGGCGCGGGGCCTCCCGTGCGGTCCGCGCCCGCCGTCGGTCAGCCGAGCCGGTCGACCAGGGCGTGGTACTCGTCCCACAACTCCTTGGGCGTGTGGTCGCCGAAGAGCTCCAGGTGCCCGGGGACGAGGGACGCCTCACGGCGCCACTCCTCGGGGTCGACCTCCAGCAGGAAGTCCAGCTCCTCCCGGGTCAGGGCCAGCCCGTCGGTGTCCAGCGCGGCCGGCGTGGGCAGCACGCCGATGGGGGTGGGAACGCCCTCGGCGGTTCCGCGCAGTCGCTGCACGATCCATTTGAGGACCCGGCTGTTCTCGCCGAAGCCGGGCCACACGAAGCGACCGGTGTCGTCCTTCTTGAACCAGTTGACCCAGTAGATGCGGGGCAGCTTCGCGGGGTCCGCCTTGGCACCGACCTCCAGCCAGTGGCCGAAGTAGTCGCCCATGTTGTAGCCGCAGAAGGGCAGCATGGCGAAGGGGTCGCGGCGCAGTTCGCCCACGGTTCCCTCGGCGGCGGCGGTCTTCTCGGAGGCGATGTTGGCGCCGAGGAAGACGCCGTGCCGCCAGTCGAAGGACTCGGTGACCAGCGGGACGGCGGTGGCCCGGCGTCCCCCGAAGAGGATGGCGGAGATCGGGACGCCGCGCGGGTCCTCCCACTCGGGGGCGATGGTCGGGCACTGGGCGGCGGGCACGGTGAACCGCGCGTTGGGGTGGGCCGCGGGGGTGCCGGAGTCCGGGGTCCAGTCGTTGCCGCGCCAGTCGGTGAGGTGTGCCGGGGGTTCGGCGGTCATCTCCTCCCACCACACGTCCCCGTCGTCGGTGAGGGCGACGTTGGTGAAGACGGAGTTGCCCCACAGGGTGCGCATCGCGTTGGCGTTGGTGTGCTCGCCGGTGCCGGGCGCGACGCCGAAGAAGCCGGCCTCGGGGTTGATCGCGTACAGCCGACCGTCCTCGCCGAACCTCATCCAGGCGATGTCGTCGCCGATGGTCTCGACCTTCCAGCCGGGGATCGTGGGCTCCAGCATGGCGAGGTTGGTCTTGCCGCAGGCCGAGGGGAAGGCGGCGGCGATGTAGACGGGCTCACCGGCGGCGGGGTCGTCGGCGGGCGGGGTGAGCTTGAGGATGAGCATGTGCTCGGCGAGCCAGCCCTCGTCGCGGGCCATGACGGAGGCGATGCGCAGGGCGTAGCACTTCTTGCCGAGCAGGGCGTTGCCACCGTAGCCGGAGCCGTAGGACCAGATCTCGCGGCTGTCGGGGAAGTGCGAGATGTATTTGGTCTCGTTGCAGGGCCACGGCACGTCGGCCTCGCCCTCGGCCAGCGGGGCGCCGACGGAGTGGACGGCCCGCACGAACCGTCCGTTCTCCCCGAGCCGCTCCAGGACGGGGGTGCCCATCCGGGTCATGGTCCGCATGGCGACGGCGACGTAGGCGGAGTCGGTGATCTCCACGCCGAGCGCCGAGAGCGGGGAGTCCAGGGGGCCCATGCAGAAGGGGACGACGTACATCGTCCGTCCGCGCATGGAGCCGCGGAAGAGGCCCTCGGGTCCGGTGAAGATCTCCCGCATCCGGTCGGGTGCCATCCAGTGGTTGGTGGGACCGGCGTCCTCCTCCCGCTCGGAGCAGATGAAGGTCCGGTCCTCGACCCGGGCGACATCGGTCGGGTCGGAGGCGGCCCAGTAGGAATCGGGCCGCTTGTCGGGGTTCAGCCGGGTGAAGGTGCCGGCGGAGACCAGCTGCTCGCACAGGCGCCGGTACTCCTCGTCGGACCCGTCGCACCACACGACGCGATCCGGCCGGGTGAGGGTCGCGATCTCGTCGACCCAGGCGCTGAGTTCCTGGTGGCGGGTGGGGACCGGGGTACTGGTGGGAGCCGTCGGGATGGGCGCCACGGTATCGCTCCAGTGAGGGTTTCGAGGGTTGTGTCGGCCCCGTGGGGGCTGCGACCCGAATGCGTCTTCCGCTCATTCGGTGTCGACCACGCTCATCTGAGTTTCCCAAGCGTTCACGTCTGTGTCCAGTGCGGCTCAGGTGAGCATCGCCACTCGCGCCGGTGGTGTGAACCGGCGCCCGTGGCCGCGCGGTCCCCCGACC
>NZ_VKHT01000363.1 GCF_014141535.1 Streptomyces alkaliphilus
CCCCGGGAGGTGGCGGCCGTCGCCCCACCCGCACCCCGGAGACCACCGATGCGCATCCCACTCCCTTCCCGGCCTTCCCGGCCCTCGCCGTCCTCCGCACCGGCTCCCGGCGAGGCACCGCGGGCCGACGCCCGGACCGACCCCGCGCACGCCCCCGGGGAGGGTGGGGAACCCGGTGACGGGGATCCCCCGGCCCCCGGGATCGTCGCCCGACTCCGGCGGGCGGGCTGCGTGTTCGCCGAGGAGGAGGCGCGGCTGCTGAGCTCCGCCGCGTCCGACCCGGCGGAGCTCACCGCACTGGTCGAACGCCGTGCCGTCGGGGAGCCGTTGGAACACGTCATCGGGCGGGCCCGGTTCGGCGGCCTGTGGATCGCCGTGGAACCGGGGGTCTTCGTCCCCCGCCGCCGCACCGAGTTCCTGCTGGAACGGGCCGCCGGGGCGCTGCGGCCGGGTGCCGTGGTGGTGGACCTGTGCTGCGGTTCCGGCGCGCTGGGCGCCGCCCTGTCGACGAGGGGGGAACGCGTCGAGCTGCACGCCGCGGACCTGGACCCCGCCGCCGTGCGGTGCGCCCGCCGCAACCTCGCCGCGCTCGGCCCGAACCGGGTCCACTGGGGGGATCTCCTCGACGCGCTGCCGACCGACCTGCGGGGGCGAATCGACATCCTGGTGGCCAACGTGCCGTACGTGCCCACCGGGGAGATCGCGCTGCTGCCCGCCGAGGCCCGCGAGCACGAGGCCCGCACCGCGCTGGACGGCGGCCCGGACGGTCTGGACGTGCTGCGCCGGGTGGCGGCCGGGGCCGCCCGGTGGCTGGCCCCCGGTGGCCGGCTCCTCGTAGAGAGCAGCGACCGGCAGGCGCCCGGGGCGATGGCCGTCATGGCCGGATACGGCCTGTGCCCCGACGCGGTGACCTCGGAGGAGTACGGGGCCACCGTCGTGACCGGCACCCGCCCCGAGCGGTCCCCGTGACGGGGAGAGGCCCCGCCTCCCCCACTCCGTGACGGGGAGTGGGGGAGGCGGGGCCTCCCGGGTGGTGCGTGCGGGTGCGGTGTCGCCCGCCGTCGCGTCAGGCGCGGCCGGCGGCGTTGCGGCGGCGCATCGCCATGTAGCCACCGACGCCCAGCAGGGCCGCGGCCAGGACGGAGGCGCCGATCACCGGGGTGTTGGAGCCGGTGTTGGCCAGGTCCGGGGTGTCGCTGCCGCCGTCGGGGGTCACGCCGGTGGTGCCCTCGGTGGTGTCGCCGGTGGTGCCCTCGGTGCCCTCGTCACCGGTGGTGCCCTCGGTGGTGCCCTCGGTGGTGTCGCCGGTGGTGCCCTCGGTGGTGTCGCCGGTGGTGCCCTCGGTGGTCTGGCCCTCGGTGGTGGTGCCCTCGGAGGAGTCGCCGGTGGTGCCCTCGGAGGTCTGGCCCTCGGTGGTGGTGCCCTCGGTGGTGTCGCCGGTGGTGCCCTCGGAGGTCTGGCCCTCGGTGGTGTCGCCGGTTGAGCCCTCGGTGGTGTCACCCGTGTCACCGGTGGTGCCACCGCCGGTGGTGTCCCCCGGCTTCTCCTTACCCGGGCAGGTGTGGGAGAGGTTGAAGGTCTTCTGCTTGGCCCCGGGCCCACTGGCCTTGAGGACAGCGGTGGCGTCGATCAGGACGTCACCCACCGGGGTGGCGATGTACGCGTGCTTGTCGCTCGGCGGGCCGAAAGTCGTCAGCGTGACCTCGCCGGCCTTCTCGAAGGTCGCCTCGAGTTCGACGAACTCGGCGTTGCCACGGGTGACGAAGTGCCAACCGTCCTTCCACTTGGAAACGCCGGGGCAGGTCTTCTCCTTGGTGGGGAAGCTCTCGGCGGTGGCGCCGCGGTGGTCCTTGTGCAGAGACCCCTCCCAGGTGGAAGTCGCCGAGGCGGGAGCCGCGCCGAGGAGGATCATCGCCGCGGCGGCGGAAGCCGCGAGGGCGCCCTTGACGGAAAAGATGCGCATGGAGGCCGTCCACATCTTGGGGGGACTTGATGAATATCGGACAAGGTGGCTGGCATAGCTTCCGGTCGAGGGGCGATTTTTGGCAAGGCGTGTCCACGGCAAAAAGCCCCCTTGGTGGGGCTATGACCGATTGACCCCCTGCAACAGTTCTGTAACAGGCGTTTACGGGATATCGGAGGGTGAAGTGCCGGAGTCCGGGTGATACAGGTGATACGGGTGTGACTACCAGGTCAGAAAAATGCCGCCGAGCAGGATGATTCCGGAGATTCCGATCGCCCAACCCGTGCGCGCCATGCGCAGACCGCCCCCGACCACCAGGGAGGCCAGCATCAGGGCTCCCGCGAAGGGCAGGGCGGCCTCCATCACCCCCGGCCCACCCGTGCGCACCGCCTCCACGGTGCCCGGACGCAACGCCACCGACATGGTTTCCCCGGCGGAACGACCGACCGATTGGGCCAGCACGACGGATGGCGGAATATCGTCGCCGGTCGGCGCGCCGCTGAACGGCTCGAACGAGCCGGCGCAGGCGTCGCGTCCGCACTCCTGGAGGGTGAGTGTCCCGCGTTCCCCGCCGCCGCCACCGAGCGCGTGCCGCATGGTGTCCCAGGAGGTCCACACCCCCGAGGCCAGGATCAGCAGGGCCACCGCGGCCAGCACGCCGCGCAACAGCCACCGACCGGCGCGCACGGCGCCGCTCTCCGGCGGTCCCTCCGGCTCCCCCGGTTCATCCGGGGCGTCCTCCCGTGCCCCCGGCTCCGGCGCGGGCTCCGGGTCCCGGAACGGTGAGTCCCACTCGTCGGTCGCCCCGGCGCTCCGGGGGTCACGCTCACCCCGGGCTCGACGGGACGCCGATCCCTCCCGGCGCGGGTGGGGCCGGTGACCGCTCCCGGGGCGCTCGGTGTCGGACATGCCGCGATCCTTGGCCATGCCCAGCGCCGGGTCAAGGGAGGTCGGGCCGTCCGGGGGCGTCACCAAAAGCCCCGGCGGCATCCGTCTCAGCCGTTGAAGGCGCTCTGCGCCCGCTCCAGCCCCTGCGTCACCAGGGCCTCGACGGCGTCGGCCGCCCGGTCCACGAAATAGTCCAACTCCTTGCGCTCGGCGCTGGAGAAGTCCTTGAGGACGAAGGCGGCGACGTCCATCCGACCGGGCGGCCGACCCACACCGAAGCGCACCCGGTGATAGTCCCGGCCCAGGGTGGAGGTGAGTGACTTCAGGCCGTTGTGACCGTTGTCACCACCACCGCGTTTCAGTCGCAGCACTCCGTAGTCGATGTCGAGTTCGTCGTGGATGACGACGATCCGCCCGGTGGACACCTTCAGCCAGGAGGCCAGGGCGCCGGTCGGGCCGCCGGAGAGATTCATGTAGGTCATCGGCTTGGCGAGCACCACCCGGGGGGCGCCGGCTGCGGAGCCGGGGATACCGAGCCGGCCCTCACAGACCTGCGCGCGCGACTTGTGCGCGCGGAAGGAGCCGCCGAGCCGTTCGGCCAGCAGGTCGACGACCATGAAGCCGACATTGTGGCGGTTCCCGGCGTACTGCGGGCCGGGGTTGCCCAGCCCGACGATCAGCCAGGGCCCCTGTGTCGTCTCCGTCGCGTCCGCCACGTCCGTCCGTCCCGCTCTTCGTCGTCTCCGGGGGCCGGTGCCGATCCCCGATGTCGTCCGAAAGCCTACCGGCGGTCCCGGAACACACGGGGGTTCGATTAAGCTACGCGCGGTGATGCCGATGGTTCGCGCAACGGACTCCGCCGCGCGCGCGGGGATGTGAGGAACCCTCACTTCGACCGTCGCCCCGCGCGACCCGGACCGCCCGCCGCGCCGGCCGCGCCCCGCCCCGTCGGGGCGGACCCTTCGCACCTTCCGTACTTCGCTGTGTCCGCGCCGCCCACCGGTGGCGCGGTGTGGTCGCGCGTCCCCACCGGACCCGCCCGCTCGAGGAGACGTCCGTGAAACGTCGTCTGTGGGGAACCTCCGTCGTCGCCGGGGCCGCCGTTTTCGGCACCCTCGTCATGCAGGGCATGGCCGACGGCTCGACCCCCGCGGAACCCGGCGCCGACCCGTCGGCCGCCGTCGCCGAACCGGAGACGCACGAGGCCGACCTGGCCCGTGCCGCCGGTGGTACCCGCGCCGAACTGCCCCGCACCGCCACCGATCCGTTCAGCCTGATCGGCGTCACCTGGACCGACCCGGAGACCGAGTTGGTGGGGACGGTCGAGGCCCGGGTCAGGGCCGCCTCCGGCGGGGCCTGGTCCTCCTGGCTGGAGCTGGAGCCCAACCCCGCCCCGGCCGAGTGGGAGGACGCCGAGCGCGGTGGCACCGAGCCGCTGTGGGTGGGTCCCTCGGACGGCATCGAGGTGCGGGTGGTCTCGGAGGCCGGGATCTCCGAGAAGCTGCCCGCCGGCCTGCGGGTGGACATGATCGACCCCGGCGCCGGCACCGCGCGCACGATGGACCCGGCCGCCTTCGCCCGGGACGAGACCTCCGGCGATGCCGGCGGCACGCCCGCTCCGGGCATGACGCCCGGGCCCGTCGCCGAGCCGGTGGACACCGTCCCCGGCTCGACGGAGATCACCGCCGAGGCCACGGGGAAGCCCGCCGCCGGCGCGACGGTCGCCCCCCTGAACGACCCGGCGCCCACCGACCCGGCGCCGAGCGATCCGGCGCCCACCGACCCGGCGCCGAGCGATCCGGCGCCGACCACGCCGGCCCCCGACCCCACCGTCTCCGTGC
>NZ_VKHT01000364.1 GCF_014141535.1 Streptomyces alkaliphilus
GGGCCTCCCCCACCGCGCCGGGGCGGTCCCGGTCCCCCGCCAGGCGGGCCCGTACCCGCTCGGACACCTCCGCGTAGCGGGCCTCGGCGCCGTGCCGACCGGGTCGGTAGTAGCGCCGACCCCGCGCCGCCTCGGGGGCGTACTGCTGGGCGGCGATGCCACCGGGCAGGTCATGGGGGTAGACGTACGAGGTGCCGTGTCCCAGCGAGCGCGCGCCCGGGTAGTGGCTGTCCCTCAGATGGGCCGGCACCGGTCCGGTGCGTCCGGCCCGGACGTCCCCGAGCGCCTCGTCGATCGCCAGGATCGCGCTGTTGGACTTCGGCGCCAGAGCGAGCGCCAACACCGCCTGGGACAGGATGATCCGGGCCTCGGGGAACCCGATCATCGCCACCGCCTGCGCGGCGGCCACCGCCGTGGGCAGGGCCTGCGGGTCGGCCAGACCGATGTCCTCGCTCGCGGCGATCATCAGACGTCGGGCGATGAACCGCGGGTCCTCCCCGGCGTCGACCATGCGGGCCAGCCAGTGCAGGGCCGCGTCGGCGTCCGAGCCCCGGATCGACTTGATCAGGGCACTGGCCACGTCGTAGTGCTGGTCGCCGTCCCGGTCGTAGGCCACGGCGGCCCGGTCCACCGTGCGTTCCAGCACGGCGGGCGTGATCTCCGTGTCGCCCTCCTCCAAAGTGGCTCCGGCCGCGGCCTCCAGCGCCGTGAGGGCCCGGCGGGCATCCCCTCCGGCCAGCCGCAGCAGGTGCCGCTCGGTTTCCTCTCCGAGGGTCACCGCTGCGTTGAGGCCGCGTTCCCCCGTCACCGCCCGACGCACCAGTTCCCTCAGATCGTCCTCGGTCAGCGGTTCGAGGGTGAGCAGCAGGGAGCGGGAGAGCAGCGGGGTGATCACGGAGAAGTGCGGGTTCTCGGTGGTCGCGGCGATCAGGGTGATCCAGCGGTTCTCCACCGCCGGCAACAGGGAGTCCTGCTGCGCCTTGCTGAAGCGGTGGATCTCGTCCAGGAAGAGCACGGTCTCGCGCCCGTGGGTGCCCACCGCTCGACGGGCGCCCTCGATGACCGCCCGCACCTCCCGCACGCCCGCGCTGATCGCCGACAACTCGGTGAAACGACGGTCGGTGGCGTTGCTGACGATCGAGGCGAGGGTGGTCTTCCCGGTGCCGGGAGGCCCCCACAGGATGACCGAGGCGGGACCGGCCGGCCCGCCGGCCCGGCCCGCCACCAGGCGCCGCAGCGGGGACCCGGGGCGGAGCAGGTGGCGCTGGCCGGCGACCTCGTCGAGGGTGCGCGGCCGCATCCGGACCGCCAATGGCACGGAGGAGGGGTCCTTCTCCCGCCGGTCCTCGGCGGCGGCGGTGAACAGGTCGGCTTCCACTCCCCCGACCCTACCCGGGTGCACGGACGGGGCCGGGCGACCCCCGACGGGTCACCCGGCCCCGGTGGACACGGGGCGCGGTGCCGGTCAGCCGATCCAGTAATCCCACCAGCGGGTGAGGATGAGCATCCCGATGACGCCGACGTGCAGCACCGGCGGAACCCAGTGGAACTCGATCAGACCGCGCCGCAGACCCTCGGGGGCCGGCAGCATCCGGTGTCGCAGGTTGTGCACGGTGGTGTACCAGAACATGAAGATGGTGGCGACCCAGGCCAGGGAGCACCACAGGCACAGGGCACCGATGACGTAGAGCGACTGGTACATCAGCCAGGTGCAGAAGGCCACGCCGAAGAGGGTGCCGACCTGCAGGCCCATCCAGTACCAGCGGCGGTGGCGGGCCCCGGCCAACAGCCCCATGCCGATGGCGATGACCATGCCGTACGTGACCAACCCCAGCATCGGGTTGGGGAAGCCGAAGACCTCCGCCTGCCGGCTCTCCATGATGTTGCCGCAGGAGAGCACCGGGTTGATGCTGCACGCCGGCACGAAGTCCGGGTCCTCCAGCAGGCTGAACTTGTCCAGCGTGATCACCCACGCGGCCAGCAGGCCGAGGAAGCCGGTGATCACCAGGAGCAGGGAGAAACCCCGGCCGGCGCCCACCCCCCCGGGGTCCGGGGAAGCGGTCTCGGTCCCGTGATCGGCGCCGGGCGCGGACGGTGCGTTGTCCAGGGACGCTGTCGTCGTCATGTTCTCCGGTGTCCTCGGTTCCCTCGGTGAGCCGGAACGGCCCTCACCGCCGCACCCGCGCGGCGCTCCGTCCCACCGCGTCGCACCCTGCGACGCGGCACCGCGACCCCGGCCGGCGGGGCACCACCCCGTCCGCCGCCCCCTCGGATCCCACGCACCTCATTGTGCCCCGGGTCGTCACCTTTCCGGCACGGTCGAGGACATCGGGACGGCCGTTTCCAGCCGTTTGAGGACCTCCGCCCCCACTTCCCTCGGGTCCATCGCCTCCTGCTTCCCGGTCGTGAGGTCCTTGAGCTGTACCACGCCCTCGGCCAGGTCCCGCTCCCCGGCGATCACCGCCCAGCGCGCGCCGGACCGCCCGGCCGACTTCATCGCGTTCTTCAGCCCCTTGCCCCCGTAGGCCAGGTCGGCCGCGACCCCGGACCGCCGCAACTCCGTGACCAGGCCGAACAGGGCGGCGGAGGCCTGCTCGCCGAGCGGCACCGCGTAGACGTCGGTGGCGGCCGGAACGGCGGGCGCCACCTCCTCGGCACGGAGGGCGAGGACGGTGCGGTCCACCCCCAGCGCCCAGCCGACCGAGGGCAGCGCCGGGCCGCCGATCATCTCCGACAGACCGTCGTAGCGTCCCCCGCCGCCGATCGCGGCCTGGGCACCCAGGCCGTCGTGCACGAATTCGAAGGTGGTCCTCGTGTAGTAGTCGAGACCGCGCACCAGTGCGGGGTCGTCCTCGTAGGCCACTCCGGCGGCGTCCAGCAGGTCACGGACCCGGGCGTGGTACCCGCGGCAGGGCTCGCACAGGTGGTCCCGCAGCAGGGGGGCGTCGGCGAGCTGCGCCCGAACGGCGGGACGCTTGTCGTCCAGGACCCGCAGCGGGTTGATCTCCGCCCGTCGTCGGGTCTCCTCGTCCAGGTCCAGCCCGCGCAGGAACTCCTGGAGTCGTTCCCGGTAGACCGGCCGACAGGTGCGGTCGCCCAGGGAGTTGAGCAGCAGCCGGACCTCCCGCAGGCCCAGCGCGCGGTGGGCGTCCACCGCCAGCACGATCAGCTCCGCGTCCAGGGCCGGGTCCTCGGCACCGATGGCCTCGGCACCGATCTGGGAGAAGTGCCGGTAGCGACCCTTCTGCGGGCGCTCGTAACGGTAGTAGGAGCCGGAGTACCACAGCTTGACGGGCAGGTTGCCGGCGCGGTGCAGGTTCGCCTCCAGCGCCGCGCGCAGCACGGAGGCCGTGCCCTCGGGGCGCAGCGCCAGCCGGCTGCCGCCCTTGGTGGTGAGGGTGTACATCTCCTTGGTGACGATGTCGGTGGACTCACCCACACCGCGGGCGAAGAGTTCCACGTCCTCGAAACCGGGGGTCTCGACGTAGCCGTAGCCGGCACGGCGCAGCGGTGCCGACAGCGCCTCGCGGACGGCCAGGAACTCCTCGGAGTCCGGCGGCAGCAGGTCGTAGGTGCCCTTGGGGGCCTTGAAAGTGCTCACGGGGATCCGGGTTCCGCTTCTCGACACGCCGGCGCGGTGTCGCCGACGCGGTATCGGGTGATCGTCATGGGTGGCGGGGACGGCGGGCGCGCGGCCCGCCGCCTCACGGGAGGCGACGGGGCGCCGACCCGGGGACCCCGCCCGCGGCACCGGCGGCCAACCGGCTGAGGTAGGGGTTACCGGCCCGCTCACGTCCGATGGTGGTCTGTGGTCCGTGGCCGGAGAGCACCACCGTCTCGTCGTCCAGCGGCAGACACACGCGGGCGAGGGAGTCCATCATCTCGTCGTGGTCACCGCCGGGGAGGTCGGTGCGGCCGATGGAGCCGGCGAACAACAGGTCACCCGAGAAGAACACCGGTGGCAGTTCCGGCCCCTCGGGCATCCGGTAGGTCACCGACCCCTTGGTATGGCCGGGGGCGTGGGCGACCGAGAACTCCATGCCGGCCAACTCCAGCACGTGTCCGTCGGTCAGCTCGCGCAGGTCGTCGGGCTCCCCCACGGTCAGCTCCCCCATCAGGGGGGCTCCGATTGCCCTTCCCAGCGCCTTCTCCGGGTCGGAGAGCATGTACCGGTCCCGCGGGTGGATCCAGGCGGGCACGTCGTGGGCGCCGCAGACCGGCACGACCGAGGCGACGTGATCGATGTGTCCGTGGGTGAGGATGACCGCGACGGGCTTGAGGCGGTGCCGGGCGAGGGTTTCCGCGACCCCGTCCGCGGCTCGGTGCCCCGGGTCGATGATCACGCACTCCTCACCGGGTCCGGGGGCCACCAGGTAGCAGTTGGTGCCCCACGCCCCGGCGGGGAATCCGGCAACGAGCACGGGTGTCACCTTCTCGTTCGCTTCTCGTGCGGCCTCTGTCCGGCCTCTGTCCGGCTTTCGCGCGGTTCTCCGTCCGGTCCCGGGGACGCGGTGCCCCGGCCCCGGGCGTACCACGGACGCCCTGCGTCCGAAAGCCTACAGGGGGCCACCGGCGGGGTCGAACACCTTCCCGCCGGGGCGGCCGGTGTCCCGTCCGCCCGTCCCCGTTATGTTTTCCGCGGTCCTGCAACGGGGCTGCTGGCCTCCGGGCCCGGCA
>NZ_VKHT01000365.1 GCF_014141535.1 Streptomyces alkaliphilus
GGTTCGGCTCGGCGGCGGTCCCTGGGAACGTCAGGAGACGAGGTGGTCGAACTCCCCGTCCTTCACGCCTCTCAGCAGGGCATCGACCTCGGCCCGGGTGTAGACGATCGCCGGCCCCTCGGGGAACCGGGAGTTACGCAGCGCGACGTCTCCGCTCGGCAGGAGGGCGAACTCGGCGCAGTTGCCCTGGCCGTTGCTGTAGCTGCTCTTGATCCAGGCCACGTCCCGCAGGTGTGCGGTGGCCTCGTGGTGCGCCTCGGTCACAGGCTTCTCCCCGGTCGTTACGAGAGCTGTACCCGAGCCCCGAACGGGTGTGGGACTCAACTCGCGGGGATCATAACCCCGTTCATATGCATATGCACGGACGGATGCACGTGCACACCCCTGGGTCGTCGCCTCGTCACCCCCGGTGGGAGCGGTGGGGAGCATTCCGTTCCCTCCGGCCCCCCGCCCGGCGGGAGGGGAGGACCACCACCCGAACCCCGTGGTCGGGCGGCCGTCACGCCTCCGGCGGATCTTACCCAGAGTGATGTTTCCGGGATTCCCGGGGCCCCGGGACACGCCGGGGAGACCGACCGGACGGCATGACCGGACTGCGCGATCGGCCGGAAACGCCCCCGCCCCCGGTCCGGAAACCGGGGGCGGGGGCGGGACGCGGTCGGTCTCACCGGCCGGCGGCGTAGGGCAGCAGCGCCATCTCCCGGGCGTTCTTGATCGCCTTGGCCATCAACCGCTGCTGGCGGACGGTCAGGCGGGTGACCCGGCGGCTGCGGATCTTGCCCCGGTCGGAGATGAACTTCCGGAGCAGGTCGGTGTCCTTGTAGTCGATGTACTCGATGCCGGCCGCGATGAGCGGGTTGGGTCGGGCGCGGAGCGGCTTGCGCTCACGGGGGTTACGGGGCACGGGAATCTCCGGGTCGGTGGGGCGGCCACGGGCTCGCCCCTGCATGGGGATGGATCACGGACGGGTGGCGGGGCACGGCTCAGGGCACGGCCGGGTCCAGCAGCTCGTCGAAGGCGGAGTCCAGACGTCGCCACGCCTCCGGGCCGGCGGCGTACTCGCCGTCCGTCAACAGGCAGGAGTCGAGCAGCTCGGTCACGCCGTCGACGTCCAGCTCCGGGGAGACGAACGCCAGCAGCTGTCCGCGGTCCCCAACCTCCGGATCCCAGTCCAGGGCCGCGGCGGCCAGGCGCTCGGCCGGCACCATGTCGCGGGCCGCGTCGGGGAGGGCCGCCAACCAGGGGCCGAGGTTGTCCACGCACAACGCCCCGCCGGCGGCGTCCCAGGACAGCAGGGTGTCGGGACGGTTGGCCAGCCAGAAGCGTCCCCGGCTGCGGGCGGCGGCGCAGGCCAGGTCCTCCAACGCCTCGTGCAGCCGGGCGGGGTGGAAGGGGCGCCGGGCCCGCCACACGTGCGTGGTCACACCGTGCGCGTCGGCCTCCTGCGGCAGCAGCGCGCAGGCGGGGTGCTGCCGGGCGGCCGCGGCGGCGGGATCGAAGCCGGCGGTGAGTGCGGCGACGAGCCCCGGGTCGGTGACGGGGATCCGGCGGGCGGTGGGGTGCAGCTGGGTGAGCAGCTCCAGATCGGCCGGGTCGGGGCCGGTGAGGACATCCGTGCCTGCGGCGTCCGCGCCCCCGGCGGCGTCCGTGCCCGGGGTCGACTCCTCCGAGCCGTCGGCCAGTACCAGCACGGGCGGGTATTCCAGCTGCCGGGCGAAGGTGTCGGCGACCACCCGCTGGTCACCCGGGGCGGCGGCGAGGCCGGCCTCGGCGAGGTCGTCCCCGTTGCCCATGCAGGGCAGGACGAGGGCGGGGTCCACCGCGCAGGTCACCCCGACCAGCTCGAAACGACCATGGCCGTGCGCCGCCACCACCTCGGCCATCGAGCGCGGTTCGACCGAGTCCCACAGCTCCACGACGGCCAGCCGGCACAACCCGCCGTCGGCGAGGCGTTCCAGCTCGGGCACCAGGTCCTCGCGCAGCGCGCAGCAGGCGCAGTCGTTGACCAGCGGGGTCTCCCCGCTGTCGGTGAGGCCGGTGCCGTCGGCCAGGGTGCGGCGCACGGTGCCGCCCGGGGCGGCGGAGAGGTCGTGGTGGAGCGCGACCGCTCCGGGGACCTCCCGCAGCAGGCGGCGCACGACGGCACGACGGGCGTCCCGGTGGAGACCGGCGACGATGACGACGGGCAGCATCAGCGGCTCCCGTCGGCCCCGTCGCGGGTGCCGCCGGCCCGGCCCGACCGGGCGGAGCCGTAGCGCCGCTCGAAGCGCTCGACCCGGCCGGCGGTGTCCAGCACCCGGGCGGTGCCGGTGTAGAAGGGGTGGCTCGCCGAGGAGGTCTCGACGTCGATGACGGGGTAGGTGTTGCCGTCCTCCCACTCGATGGTCTTTCCGCCGTTCGCCGTGCCGGCGAGGGTGGAGCGGGTGAGGAAGGCGTGGCCCGCGGCCCGGTCACGGAAGACGACGGGCCCGTAGGCGGGGTGGATACCGGGCTTCACGGCGGTTCTCCTAGCGCTCTTCTCGGTAGAGGACGTGGCGGCGGGCCACGGGGTCGTACTTGCGCAGCACGAGCCGGTCGGGGTCGTTCCGCCGGTTCTTGCGGGTGACGTAGGTGTGGCCGGTGCCGGCCGTGGACCGGAGCTTGATCACCGGCCGGATGGTGGAGCGGGACGAGCCGCTGGGGTTTCCGGACGCCATGTGGAGTACTATACAGAAACGGGAATCATTTTCATTATGTTCCCCTCCGCCCCTCCCGTGACACCGGTCACGCCCGGACGCGCGGGAGGGGACCACCCGACCGCATCCCGTCGGGCGGGCCGCACCCGCCCGGACCCCCAGGAGGAAGTCCACGTGTCCGCCCACTGCCAGCTGACCGGCCGCGAGCCGGGCTTCGGCAACACCATCTCCCACTCCCACCGGCGCACATCCCGGCGCTTCAACCCAAACATCCAGCGCAAGCGCTACTGGCTGCCCTCCGAGGGCCGGCACGTGCGGCTGCGGCTGAGCACCAAGGGCATCCGCACGGTGGACACCATCGGCATCGAGGCGGCCGTCGCCCGCATCCGCGCGCGCGGCGAGAAGGTCTGAGGGGGACGACGTGGCGAAGAAGAGCAAGGTCGCGAAGAACGAGCGGCGCAAGGTGATCGTCGCCCGGTACGCCGAGCGGCGGGCCGAGCTGAAGGAGATCATCCGCCGCCCCGACACCGACCCCGAGGCGCGCGAGGCCGCCCAGAGCGAGCTGCGGCGCCAGCCGCGGGACGCGAGCCCGGTGCGGGTGCGCAACCGCGACTCGGTGGACGGCCGACCGCGCGGGCACTTCCGTGCCTTCGGGCTCTCCCGGGTGAACCTGCGCTCGCAGGCGCACGCCGGGTACCTGCCGGGGGTGCGCAAGTCCAGCTGGTGAGCACCGGCCGGCACCCGGGCGATCCCGGCGAACGGGTGCCCCGGTGAGCGGGTGACCCCGCCGAACCCGCTGGACCGGTGGGCGTCCGCCCACCCGGGGTCCGACTCCGGACCCCTCCCGATCGCGGCGGGACGGTGCCCTTCCTCCGCCCTCCTCCGGCGCCGTCCCGTCGCACCCGGGTCCCCCGTTCGGCCCCGGGAACCGCTCGTCCGACGGCCGGGGGATCGTCTCCGGGCGCCGGACGTGGTGCACTACCGGACGGGGGTGATCCCGTGATCGGACCATCACACGGCGGGCATCGGACGACCCGCCCCATCCGGAGCCGGCACCCGCGCCGGCGGTTCGCCGCCCTGGCGCTCTGTCTGCCGCTCCTCCTGCTCCCCGCCTGCGGGCTGGAGACGAACGGCGAACCCGGCGTCTCCCCCTTCACCGGCATGGAGGGCCCGGACGGGCCCGTGCTCGCCGTGAAGGTGGACAACGTGGCCCCGGCCCGCCCGCACACCGGGCTGGAGGGCGCGGCCATCGTGTACGTGGAGGAGGTCGAGGCGGGCCTGACCCGCCTGATCGCCGTGTACTCGGGCACGCTGCCCGACCTGGTGGGGCCGGTGCGCAGCGTCCGGGAATCCGACCTGGAACTGTTGGCCCAGTTCGACCGGCCCGCCCTGGGATTCTCCGGCGCGCGCTCGGCCCTGCTGCCGGTGGTGCGGGACGCCCCGCCGGTCGCGGTGGCCCCGGAGGACGCGCCGGAGGCGTTCGAGCGCGACCTGGACCGGATCGCGCCGCACAACCTGTACCTGGACCCGGAGGCGGTGTTGGAGGCGGCCGGGGACGTCTCCGGCTCCCGGGACATCGGGTTCCGCTTCGGCGACCCGCCACCGGGCGGGGAGGCGACCGACGGGTACACGGTGTCCTTCCCCTCCGCCACGGTGGGTTTCCGCTGGTCGCAGGCGGAAGAACGGTGGGAGGTGTCCTTCGACGGCGAGCCGGCGCGCAGCACGGCCGGCGGCACCCTGGGCGCGGCCACCGCCGTGGTGCAGTACGTCACCGTGCGCCCCTCGGAGTACGCGGACCGCGGCGGCTACGTGACCCCGTACACCGAGACCGTCGGCGAGGGCCCCGCCGTGGTGCTGCGCGACGGGCGGGCTTACACCGGGGAGTGGAGCCGCCCGTCGGCGGGCGACGGCACCCGCTTCACCGACGCCGGCGGCGACCCGATCACCTTCGCGCCGGGGCCGGTCTGGGTGGTGCTGGCGCCGACCGGGGAGGGGTGAGTCG